>SHUM01000049.1 GCA_009691245.1 Acidobacteriota bacterium
AGCGCATTGAATCACTCTTCAACCAAAAGCCAGAGAGCTACGGCCAGGAATTCTTCGACGCCTTTGAGGAGCTGAAAGCCGCTCTAAATGCGGGGTCCGTGCGCTCCGCGGAACCGGACGCCGCATCGCCCACGGGCTGGCGCGTGAACGCGTGGGTGAAGAAGGGCATCCTGCTCGGCTTCCGGCTGGGCAGGATCGAGAACATGTCCGCCGACCACGGGCGCTTCCCGTTCTTCGACAAGCATACCTACCCGCTGAAGAAGTTTGGGCCTGATGGTAACGCCAGCGGCGTGCGCATCGTGCCCGGAGGCTCGTCCATTCGCGACGGCTGCTATGTGGCCAAGGGCGTCACCTGCATGCCGCCCATGTATATCAATGCGGGCGCATACATTGGCGAAGGGACCATGATCGATTCACACGCGCTGGTGGGCTCGTGCGCGCAGGTGGGCGCGCGTGTTCACCTGAGCGCGGCCAGCCAGCTCGGCGGCGTGCTCGAACCCGTCGGCGCTCTGCCGGTGATTGTCGAGGACGATGTACTGATCGGCGGCAACTGCGGCATCTACGAAGGCACGGTCATCAAGCGCCGCGCGGTCATCGGCGCAGGCACCATCCTGACGGGCGCGACCCCGGTCTACGATCTGGTGCGCGGTGAAGTGATTCGCCGCGAGGCTGGAAGCCCGTTGATTATTCCGGAGAACGCGGTGGTGGTGCCGGGCTCGCGCGCGGTAACAACGGGCTGGGGGAAGGACGCCGGCCTCTCGCTCTACACGCCGGTCATCGTAAAGTATCGCGACGCCAAGACGGATCAATCCATCCAACTGGAAGACCTGCTGCGCTAGCAGCGGCGTCGACCTTCGATTGCACAAACCTCAATAATAATAGGCCTACCAGCTATTCCTTTCCTTTTTGCGCGGCGCGTCCGGATGCGGCGCGACCTCGTCATGCGTGTGCGTGGTGACAGACGGCAGATAGCCGTCGAGCAGCTTCAGCATCTCGTCGGGAATGGCGACGGGTTGAAATTCTCTGTTGATGCAGACCAGTCTGCTCGTGGCCTCGGCGACTAAATCTGTCTCACCCTGGCGGCGCATCTCGACGCGCAGCACCAGCGACGTGCGCGTGCGCTTCTCCACTTCGAGCGTAACCTCCAGCGTGTCACTCAGCCGCGCCGGCTTGCGGTAGCGAATCCAGACCTCGACGCGCGGAAAGCCAATGTTCAAGCCTAGATAAACGTCGGAGCGCGTGCGCCCGCGCGAGAGGAACAGGTCTTCTTCGGCCATCTCCAGCCACTTCAGGAAGTTGCCGTAGTAGGCGATGCGCGCCGCGTCACAATCGTGCCAGTAGACGTGGATCTTCGTCGTAAACTTCCTGGGCGCACCTTCAGCGTGGGGCGAATTCGTCGGCACTTCAGACATGGCGAAGCGGTCTCCGTTTCTGGCCTCGGGTCGACAGCCGACCTCTAAGGCAGGTTGATCGCGGGCAAATGCCAGTCACCAGATTAAGACCGCAACGGGGTCACGGGTCAAGTGGGAAACCGGCGGGACACGCCTCTTCGCCTCCTGGCACCAGCATGACAGATTGACCAAATTTGCGGCTGTGCCCAAATTGCACACTTTCACGGTTTTTGCGGCAGATGCCCTAAATGTGGCTGACGACGCGGTCGCACTCTCCGCTTGCGCCGGGAGCGAAGTCCCCGGCATAATCAAAATTTGCCCGTTCCGCGGAATCCGCGGAATCTGCGGATGAATCCATAAAACCCAGGGAGCCCGCGAGAGCGAAGGAGAATGCGTGGCGCGAAAACTTCGAGTGGGATTTCAGGGCGAGCTGGGCGCGTTCAGCCAGAAGGCGGCAGTAAAACTTGCCGGCCCTGAGATCGACCTCGCCCCTCAAAAAACTTTCCTCGACATGTTTCGCGCACTCACCGCGAAGCGCATCGACTACGCCATCGTGCCCATCGAGAACACGCTGGCCGGGTCCGTCCATGAGAATTATGATTTGCTGCTCAAGTACCACCTACACATCCTGGCCGAGACCAGCGTGCAGATCACGCACAACCTAATCGTGAACAAGGGTGTCTCACTGCGCGCCATCCGCAAAGTGTACTCACACCCTGTTGCCCTGCGGCAGTGTCTCAAGTATCTCGACAAACATCGTCAGTGGGACGTAGTCACTTACTATGACACGGCGGGTAGCGTGAAGATGATCACCGAGCAGGGACTCACTGACTCCGCCGCCATTGCGAGTGAGATCTCGGCTAGCATCTACGGGGCCAAGTTACTCGTAAAAAACATCGGCGATGACAAGGAAAATTACACGCGCTTCTTCCTGCTCGGACGCAAACGCCTCGGGGAAAAGCCCTTGGCACATCTGCCGAAGAAGGCCGTGAAGACCTCCATCGCCTTCGCTACGCACAACATTCCCGGCGCGCTGGCCCGCTGCCTCAGCGTATTCGCGATGCGCGACATCTCGCTCACCAAGATCGAATCACGCCCCTTCAAGGGCCGCCCCTTCGAGTATCTCTTCTACCTCGACTTCCTGGGCACACCGAGCGACGCGGCCGCGCGCAGCGCGCTGAAGCACCTCGACGAAATCACCGAGTTCGTCCGCGTCTTCGGCAGCTATCCGACAATCTAAAGGACAGCACCGCGCGCGGCACTGTGGCACAGATGACGATGGATACCAATCAAACACAGTCGCTGCATGACGCCTACGTGCGCGGCGATGTGGAGGCGATTCGGCGGCTGATGGATGACCCACCGGACTTTCCCAACACGCGCGGGCCAATGGGCATCGGCGAAATCGTACTCGAGTACGCCATCTACTGGAGTCCGTTTCTGGCCATCAAACAGTTGCTGGAGATGAGCGCGAACCCCAACTATGGAGCCGTCAATAGTGGGGGTGGAGGCGCGGCGGATGGCATCGACCACGCCGGGTTCCCTTCCCTGATCGCGGCGCTATCCACGAAACGTGACGATAAGCTGGCCATCGTGGAACTGCTGCTGGCCTTGGGCGCGGACATTCAGCAGCGCGGCCACAACGACTGGACGCCACTGCACTGGGCCGCGGCGACAAACGAACCCGCGGCCGTAGAGTTGCTGCTGAAGCACGGCGCTGACCCGCACGCGCGCACGCGCATTGACAATCTGGAAACACCGCTTGATGAGGCCGAGCGCGCCGGACACGCGGAAGTCGTGAAGTTGTTGCGCGGCGTTGCGTGATAGTGCGGCGAAGGGTGCCGCGAACAGTGCCGCGCGCGTCAGCAAGCGGCACGGTTACGCGCTACCCGCGATGGGATTTCTCTTCACTAGCAATGGAGTGATGACCACCGCGGCGGCGACCAGCAGCGCCACCGCCGCAATGGGACGCGTGACAAATATGCTGAGGCTGCCGCGTGAGAGCAGCAGCGACTGGCGGAAGGTTTCTTCCATCATGCGGCCCAGGACGAAGGCCAACACCAGCGGAACCGCGTCGTAGTCCCAGCGCTTCATGAGGTACCCGGCGGCGCCGAAGGCCAGCATCACCGCCACCGACCAGATGTTCGACGTAACGCTGTAGACCCCCGCCACGCACAGCAGCAGAATCACCGGCGCGAGGCGCGCGAAGGGCACGCGCAGCAATTGCACCCAAAGGCCGATCAGCGGCAGGTTCAGCAGCAGCAGCATGGCGTTGCCCACGTACATGCTGGCGATGACGCCCCAGAAAATGTCGGGATGCTCCGTCACCAGCAGAGGGCCGGGCTGCACGCCGTGAACCAGAAATGCTCCCATCAGGATGGCCATCACCGCGTTGGGCGGGACGCCCAGCGTGAGCAGCGGAATCATCGAGCCGGCGGTGGCCGCGTTGTTGGCCGACTCGGGGCCGGCCACGCCGGCAATCGCGCCGTGTCCGAACTGCTCAGGATGTTTCGAGAGACGCTTCTCAATTCCGTAGGAGAGGAATGACGGCAGGATGGTCCCCACGCCGGGCAGCGTGCCCGCAAAAAATCCGAGAAGCGAGCCGCGCGCGATGGGCGCGGCGGATTCCTTCCACTCGGCGCGCGAGGGCAGCAGGCCGCGCAACGAAGTGGTGATTACTTCGGGCCTTTCGTTGCGATCAAGCTGGATCATCACTTCGGCGACGCCGAACAATCCCATCAGCACGGCGGAGAGATCGAGGCCGTCGGCCAGCGTGGCGCTGCCCAGAGTGAAGCGCGGCACGCCGGCCAGCGGATCCATCCCGATGGTGGCCAGCAGCAGGCCGACCAGAATCATCATGACGGATTTCCGGCCCGCCCCGCCCACCCCACTGGAAACGCTGCTGACCATTGCCAGGCCCAGCAGCAGCAGGCCGAACAGTTCCGGCGGACCGAAGCGCAGCGCGAAGCCGGCCAGCGGTGGCGCGAGCAGCGTGATGCCGATCACACCGGCGGTGCCCGCGATAAATGATCCGAAGGCGGCGATGCCCAGCGCCGCGCCCGCGCGTCCGCGCAGAGCCATCGCGTGGCCATCGAGACAAGTGACGACCGACGCCGCCTCGCCGGGAATATTCATTAGAATGGAAGTGGTCGAGCCGCCGTACATGGCGCCGTAGTAAATTCCAGCGAGCATGATGAGCGCCGCCGCGGGGCTTAAGGAATAACTCAGCGGGAACAGCAAGGCCATCGCGCCGACGGTGCCGATGCCGGGCAGCACGCCCACCAGCGTCCCCACCAGCACGCCCGCGAAGCAGGCCAGCAGATTGCCGGGAGCCAGCGCCACGGAGAAGCCGTGCGTCAGTCCCTGCGCGAGATTGTTCAGGATGTCCATTAGATTGTTCGGCAGATTGTCCGGCAGATTATCCGGCACTCCGTTCAGCTTACCGCATCCAATAGCCCGAGGGGAGTTGCACGTTTAGCAATTGGAACAGGCCAAATGCCGCCAGCGTGGCGATGGCGGAAGTCTGCATGGCGGTACGCCAGGATTTCATTTCGATGATGATGGTCTCGGCGGAGAAAAAGAAAAATGTCGCGAGAAGAAAACCCAGCGGGACCAACGCAGCGCAATAAGCGGCCAGCCCGAGGAAAGCCCACAAGGCCTGGCGCGAATGACTCGATCCAACTCCGTCCAGCGACACAGCCGCTTGCTCGCCGCGCGAGCGCCATGATAGCGCGGCAGCGGCAACGGCCAGCGTCCCGGCCAGCCAGAATGGGAAGAAGCCCGGACCGGGCCGCCCGGCTTCGCCGAGTCCCAAACGAGCCGCTTCCACGGCAGCGGCCGCGGCAATAAGCGCCAGCAACGCTGGCGGAACCCATCGCATTCGAGACACCCCCGCGCTGCTTGTTTCCATTGGCTACTTTTTGATTCCAAATTTTGCGACCGCATCGCGGATCATCTTCGCTTCGCTCGCGGCGAACTGCGCCGTGGCCGCGGCATCGCGATACTCGACCACATAGCCCGCATCGCGGACGGATTTTTGCACGGCGGGGTCCTTCATGGTTTCATCGAGGGCCGCGCTGAGCTTCGCGACGATCTCCGGCGGAGTGCCTTTGGGAAGGTACAGACCCGTCCAGATATTCAGCGCAACATCGGGGAATCCCATCTCGGCCATGGTGGGAATGTCGGGAAAATCCGGCAGACGTTGGGCGGACGTAGTGACCAAACCCACCAGCGAGCCGGAGCGAATGTCGGAGCCGACGAAGCCGAAGCCCGTGGCGGTGACATCCACGTGCCCGCCGAGCAGCGCGGTTTTGGCTGGCGCGGTGCCCTGAAACGGAATGTGGATGATCTCGAGTCCATAGGCCTGCCGCGCCAGTTCCATGGCGAAATACGAGATGGTGCCATTGCCCGCCGAGCCGTAGTTGAGCTTGCCGGGATTCTTCTTCGCATAGGCAACAAACTCTTCGAGTGTCTTCCAGCGGGGGTCGGGGCGCGAGGCGATCACGCTCATGTCGGAGACGTAGCTGCCGAGCGGCGTGAAGTCCTCCATCTTGTACGACAGATTCTCTTCCAGCGCGGGCAGCACAGTGAGCGTGTTATTGGTGGTAGCCAGCACGTGGTAGCCATCGACAGGCGCGTGCATTACGTACTCCGCGCCCAGCGCCCCGCCCGCGCCCGGCTTGTTCACCAACACGATGGACACGCCCAGCTTCTGGGACATCACCGGCTGAATAATGCGCGCAGCGGTATCGGCGGGGCCGCCCGGCGCGAAAGGAATGACAAATTCAATCTCGCGATTGGGAAACGGAGTCTCCCGCTTGCAGCCTGCGCCCACTACGGCAATCGCCACCACGAACATTAACATCCACACACTAATTCGCATTCAGTTTTGCCTGTCTTAAAATAAGTTCGCGCTCACCGAGCTAGACCATTTTGACGAATGATGTACCCAAATCAGAGCCCCGACTGCCAGAGAGGGGGCACGTTCGCCGAGGGGATATGATCGTTGGGCGTGCCCCTTCCCTTCCGGTCGGGGCTCTGATTAAACCACTGTCTGCGGACGCTTGCCCACGGCGGCTTCGTCGCGCAGCAGGTTGAGAATATCTTCGAGCGCCGAGTCGCCTGCGCCGGAGGGCTGCACGCGCTCGAAGCTATCGCGTGCTTTTTTGCGCCACAGCGGGGGCTTGGTGGCGTCGATGGCCATCTTGCCGCCGACGCGCATCACGGTAACTTCGGCGTCATTCACGCGTGGCACGGAAATGTCCAGCGGATGAATGCGCTCATGCGGAATGATAATAATGTCGCGCTCCGGGTTCACGCGCGTGGAGATGGCCCAGAACACTTCCTTGGGATCATGGATGTTCACGTCCTCATCGACGGCGATGACAATTTTGGGATGCAGATTGGGGCTAGACAGCGCTGCCAGCAGCACGTCGCGCGCCTGGCCGTCCCAGCGCGGCGTCATCTGAATGAACACCGTGAACAGCGTGGCGTAGCGCGGGATGTAGACTTCATGCACGTCGGACTTGCCATGCACGTCGCGCAGACGATTGTAGAGCGTGGCCTCCATGGCCAGCGAAACCAAATCCTGATGATCGGTGAAGCAGGTTGATTGCACGTGGCGGAAGATGGGGTTCTTGCGATGCGTGATGGCGGTGATCTCCCACACCGGCGCGGGGCCTTCCGCGCCCTGGCGATAGGTGGTGAACTCGCCGAACGGGCCTTCCTGCTCGCGCACGTTGGGGCGCACGATGCCTTCGATGATGATCTCGGCGTGCGCGGGAACTTCCAACTCAATCGTCTCGCACGGGACCATCTCGAGTTCTTCGCCGAGCACGCCGGCGGCCAGCTCCAGCTCGTCCCAGGAATCGTGCTGCCCGCTGTAGTTCGAGAGAATTTCGTAGGCCGGGTGCAGACCAATGGCGTAGGCCATGGGCATTGCTTCGCCGCGCTCCTGATATTTTAGGTAGTGCGCCCAGTTGTGCCGCGCCGCCATCCAGAAGGGCATGCGCCGCGGCTCCTTCACCATGGCGCGGATCATGGCCTCGTTGCGGATGCCGGTTTCAGGGTCTTTGGTGATGGTAACGCCGGAACCAATGTAGCGGCCCGCGTCGCCGATGGAATGAATCGGCACGGGCAATTTGGTAACGTCGGCGGCCTCGCCGATCAGCTTCACTTCCTTGCACGGCCCGTCGGCGACCATCTTCGATTTGCCGGGGCCGACGCGAAACATGCGCTCGGCGAGATAGGAATTCAGTTTGCGCGGATCGGGCGCGCCGATGGCCAGCGCCTGCAATTCGCGGTTCACCAGCAGACGGTCGCACAGACGCCAGCCGGGAAAGCCCTTCAGATTATTCAGCAGGAATGGGTGGCGGCTCTCCGAGCTGAGAATGCCCACTTGATTGATCGGGTCGATGGGATCATCAATCTCAATGACGCGTTCGCCGGCCTGCTGCAAAAATGATCTCAATGTTGCTGGCATCTCTTTATGTTTCCTCTATGACATTTATCGTATCGCTACAGCCCATTCGCCTAGGTAGCCACGGTCAGCGTTTTTCCTGGCCGTGGGATTTTCCTGTTGGATCAATATCCCACAACCAAAAACCCACGGCGAGAAACCCGCTCGCCGTGGCTACCAGTGCCTCCATTACGTCAACCCAAAAACAGGCTAGGAGAAGTATGAGCGAAGGTCGTTGCGGTCGCGCTCCAGCCATTTGACGTTGGAGCGGATGGCTTCCAGCGATTTGTCGATGGCGCGCTCCATGCCCGGACCGCGGCGGGACTTCAGGAACTTTTCGGCGTCAGCCAACTCGGCCTTGCTGGTGAAGCCGGTGCAGACGGCGATGCAGCGATTCAGCAGGTTCAACCCGCCGCCGTGATAGCGCGTTACAAACGTCTTCCAATTTTTCTTGAGGAAGCGCCAGGCGAGGCCGCGGCCCAGCGGATGAGACGCGGCGTTGGCCAGCGCCAGCCAGGTGTCCTGCGAACGGACTTCGCTCGATAGCGCGAACTCCAGATACTCGCCGAGAATTTTCTTGTCGCGGAAGTTTCCGCAGGCGCGCAGCACGCGCGTCTTCTCCTCGTGCAGGTCGGTGGAGCGATAGAGCTTGCGCAACTGCTCCCACTCGCGCGCTCCGCCGTTCTCGGCAATCAGCGAATAGACGGGCTGGCGCAGATCGGGATCGAGCGGGTCGCCGGCAAGAAATTTCTTGAAGCGCTTGCGGGCCTCGGCGATGGTCGCTGCGTCGCCGTACGCGCCCAACTGGCGCAGCGCCATGGAGCGCAGCATCATGTCGAGGTGGCCGTCCTGCGGGCGACGCTCCCAGCCCATCTCAAAAGCGATGGGCGCGAAGAACTCACGCGCGGCGGCGGTGAGCTTCAGGTGAAATTTTTCGCGCGAGAGTTGATTGTCGAGCGAGCCGAAAACTCCGGCCACGGTCAGCCATACGCTGAAGTCAGTCTCGAAGCGATAGGCCTCCAGCACGCGCAGGGCCGAGGAACTGCGCACCACCCCGGCGCGGGCCAGCGCGAAGGCATCGTCGAGCAAGCAGAGCCGGTCGACGGCGGGCAGTTGCTTCTCAACCACGGCGGTGATGAGATGGTCGAGCATCTCGTCAGGGTATGCAGTGCGATAGAAGCCGCTCTGGCGCGGATTGATCTTCACCCACTCGCCTTCATTCGCTTCCACCGTCATGCGATGCGTGCGCTTGGTCATGGTCTCGTAAGTGGGTTCGCCCTTGGCTCCGGCAGGCGATCCCACTTGTACGCCGACGGGAATCTGCCACAGGGTTTTCTTCGAGTCGCGGCTGCCGTCAATGAAGAAACGTTTTTGTTCCAGATCGAGTTGCAGCAGGTTGTGTCCGCCAACTTTTTTGCGCTGGCTCTTCACCATCAGCACGGGATAGCCGGGCTGGCGCGTGTAGCCCGCCATCATTTTCTTGATGGGCTTGCCGGAGACCTTTTCGAGCGCGCTCCACAGGTCCATGGTGGCGGCGTTGCCAAAGGCGTTCACCGAGAGGTAGCGGTTCAGGCCCTTGCGAAAACTCTCTTCGCCGAGGTAGTGCTCCACCATGCGATTGACCACGGAGCCTTTGCTATAGGAAATTGCGTCGAAGACCTCGCGAATCTCGTGCGGATTCTTCACCTGGACTTCCACCGGATGGGTGTTGCGCAGGGAATCCTCATGCAGCGCGGCGACGTATTCATCGTGGACGAACGTCATCCACGTCTCCCATGAAGGGTGGCAATGGTCGGTGGCTTTGGGTCCCATGTAAGACGCGAAGCCTTCGTTGAGCCACAGGTCGGTCCACCAGTCCATGGTGGTGTAATTGCCGAACCACTGATGCGCCAGTTCGTGATCCACCACAGAGGCAACGCGCAGGCGCGCCGCCTGCGAAGAGTTCACGGGGTCCACCAGCAGAGCGGTTTCGCGATAGGTTACCAGGCCCCAGTTCTCCATAGCGCCGGAGGCGAAGTCGGGCAACGCGACCTGATCGAGCTTGGGAAATGCGTAGGGGATGCCGAACCAATCGGCGAAGTAAGCGAGCGTGTGAGTGCTCTGGTCGAGCGCGAAGCGGCCCTGCTCCTTCTTGCCGAGGCTGGTCCAGATGCGAATGGGCACGCCCTTGGAGTCCTTGCCCTCGATACACTCGAGCTCGGCGACAACGATGGCCACCAGATAAGTGGACATGATCGGCGTCGTGTCATACTGCACGCGCTTGCGGCCTTCGCCCGCCGGCGACTCGGCAACGATAGGCATGTTGGAAAGCGCGGTCAGGTGCCTAGGAACATCGAGCGCGATGCGGAAGGTGGCTTTGGCCGCCGGCTCGTCCCAGCAGGGGAATGCGCGACGCGCATCGGTGGCCTCAAACTGCGTCGCCGCGCCCCAGTGCTTCTCGCCGTTCACGGTGTAGGCGGTGCGGTAGAAGCCGTGCATCTTGTCGTTCAGCTCGCCGGTGAATTCCAGCGCGAGCACGGCGGCGCCCTTCTTTAGTGGCTTGGGAAAATCGATGACGGCAGCTTCCATCTTCGCGTCGTAGCGAATCTTGGCTGCCGCCTGCTCCGCTCCCGAGCCTTTCTGAACGATCTGGGCACGCGCAATCTTCAGATCGACCGAATGCAGCACGATGCGCCTGGTGGTCTGCTTCACCTGAACCGTGATTTTCTCCGAGCCGGAGAAAGTGAACTTGCCCAGGTCCGGTTTCAGCTCAATATTGTAGTGAGACGGAACAACGTTGGTGGGCAGAAGAAAGGGATTTCGCACGGGCATGGAGAACACTCCTTACAGGTGACTGGTATTTATGCGTCCGTAACTGCTCATTTTAGCATACGCAGACCGGTGTGCCGGGAATCCCCCGGGTCCTATCCCTTGGTGCAATCGAGAGGTGTCAGGAATCGGGCCATATTTAGATTGCAAAAATAGATGTAGTTGGCGAGAATAGCGCCGTGACTCGCAGCCCCCTCGCCGGACCGAGTCATTCGCTTAAACGGATTGCGGACCTTAGGTTGATCGCGAGAGCCACTACTTACTTCTAGAGAAGCGCACGCTAAACCACTCGCACCAGGAGTCTCCCATGTTCCGCCCTCTTCCGCCGATTCAAAAGTGCCTGCTCATCGCTGTCAGTACGCTTGCAGTGATCATTCCCTCTACCAGCGCATTTTCCGCCGGGGGACCATCTGAAACGGTGTCCCGAGCACGGGCGGTGGAGACGTTGCAGAGCCTGCCCATCGCCTTTGAGCCTAATGTGGGGCAAGCCGGCGCTGGCATTGATTACGTTGCCCGCGGTGCGGGGTATGCAGTCTCGCTGGCGGCGTCCGGCGCAACACTCCAACTCAGTGCTCCCGCTGCCCGCCGGACGTTGGCGCAGGAACTGAGTTCGTCGTGAGTGGACCTGCGCCAGGACCTGTTTAGCCCCGAGCGCTTCAGCGGCGAATGGCTCACCGTGCCGGAGCGCGGCAAGGCCAGCGCGGTGGAGACACTGATGCTGCAACTGGTGGGCGCCAACCGGAAGTCGCGCCCCGTTCCGCTGGAGCAGCAAGCCGGGAAGATCAATTACCTGATCGGCAACGACTCGAGCGCGTGGCGCAAGGATGTCCCGACCTACCGGAAAGTCAGTTACGGGGACGTTTATCGCAACATTGATCTGGTCTATTACGGCAATCCCCAGCAGATGGAGTTTGATTTTGAAGTACGGCCCGGAGGTGATCCCGCCGACATCCTGGTGGAGTTCCCCGGCGCGGCGCCGCTTCATTTGGACGGCGCGGGCAACCTGACCATACATGCCGGTCGCGCCGGCGCGGACGATGCCCGGTCCGCCATCAAGCTGCACGCTCCCGTTACCTATCAGATGGCTGGAGGCGTGCGCCGCGAAATCGCCACCCGCTTCGTCATGCAAGGCCCGACATCCGTGGGCTTTGTCCTGGCGGACTACGACCATGCGCAGCCGCTGGTGATCGATCCGGTCATGACCTATTCCACATTTCTCGGCGGCGGCGTGAGCAACACAGCGACCATCGTGATTCAATAGTAACTAGCGAAGAGACTCACCCACTTCCGTACTCCGCGCAAACGGCCCCGCCCGCCGTTTGTTGCGGGGGTGCCTTGCTGTATTCACTTGCCACGGCTTCCCCTCCTCACGTTCAACTGCCCTGCTAACATGGCTTTCGTGAGTGTGCACCGCCCGCTTCAGAACACCAATCCGTATTGGTCCGACTACACCGACAAGCAAATGCTTGGTCTGCGGATGTGTGATCTGCGGCTGAAGATTGAAGGCAGTGAGTTGCGCGCGCGCATTGATCAGCTCTATGGGGAGCTGGCCGAGCGCGGCTTGCGCTTCCGCCCGCCCTGCTGGCTGTCGAGCGAATGGTTCTCGCCACAGGATTCGCCGGGCATCGCTATTCCGTTTTATCTGGCGCATCCGCGACTGGTGCGGCTGGAGCGGCGGTTGATGAAAGACGTGGAGGGTGGCACGCGCCAGTGGTGCATGCAGTTGCTGCGGCACGAGGCCGGACACGCCTACGAAACGGCCTTTCGTTTGGGCCGCCGCAAACGCTGGCGCGAGAGTTTCGGCAGCTCCGCAAAACCCTATCCGGATTTCTACACGCCGGAACCCTACTCACACAAGTATGTGTTGCACCTGGACTGGTGGTACGCGCAGAGCCATCCAGTGGAAGATTTCGCCGAGACCTTCGCCGAGTGGCTGCGCCCCAACTCGCAGTGGAAGACTCGCTATCAAGGCTGGCCGGCGCTCGAGAAACTGGAGTACGTGGACGAGCTGATGAGCGAGCTCACCGGCGAGGCGCCGAGGATCAAACCCGCTGGCCGCATCGAGCCTCTCGATACGCTGAAGGAGAAGCTCCGCGAGCATTACTGGAAAAAGCAGGAGCGCTACTCAACCGCCTATCCCAGTTTTTACGATGCCGACCTGGTGACGCTGTTCCCACCCGTGCAGGGGAGATCGAAACGTCCGCCCGCGTCCGCATTTTTGCGGCGCATCGGGCGCGAGCTGCCGCGCCGCATTGCGTCGTGGACGGGCGAATACGCTTACACCATCAACCTGGTTTTGAAGGACATGATTCAACGCTGTCGCGAACTGGACCTGCGCGTCAGCCGGCCCGATCAGGAGATTCAGTTGGAAGCCGCGATTCTACTGACCATGCAGACGATGAACTATCTGCATGGCCGCAAGCATCGGCTGGCCGTTTAGCGATGCGGGAGGTGCGCGTGAAGCAAAGGGTTTTGGTTCTTACTGACCTTGAGTTTAAGATGCCGGATAGCGCCGAACAAGTGGATGAGAAGTGGCTGGCCACGTGGCGCACGGAGTTTGACGTGCTTACCGCGCTCCATTCGCTGGGGCATGAGACGCGCGTGCTGGGCGGCGTTACCGATCTGCACGTGGTGAAAGACACGCTCGGCGACTGGAAGCCGGACATCGTCTTCAATCTCCTTGAGCAGCTCTTCGGTCAAAATACTTACGTTCCCTACCTGCTCGGCTACCTGGAGCTGCTCGATCAACCGTTCACGGGCTGCCACAGCGACGGGCTGTTCTTCGCGTACAACAAGCCGCTGATGAAGAAGATACTCGCCTATCATCGCATCCCCGTGCCGCCCTTCAAGGTATTCCCGCGCGGCAAGGGAGCGCGCAAGCCGCGCGCGTTGCGCTACCCGCTGTTTGTGAAGTCCACTTCCGAGCACGGCTCGGAGGGCATCGCGCAGGCCTCGGTGGTAACCTGCGATGAGAAACTGCGCGAGCGCGTCGAGTTCATCCACACCCGCCTGAAGACCGACGCCATGGCGGAGGAGTACATCGACGGCCGCGAGCTATACGTCGGCGTGATCGGCAACAACCGGCTGGAGACGTTTCCGCCGTGGGAAGTGCATTTCGGCGAGATGCGCGAATCGTCGCTGGCCATCGCCACGTCGAAGGTCAAGTGGGATAACCAGTATCGCGAAAAGATGGGCGTCTCCAATGGCCCCGCCGCGGAACTGCCGCCGGGCTACGACCAGTGGATCAGCCGGTTGAGCAAGCGCATCTATCAGGTGCTGGGATTTTGCGGATACGCGCGCCTGGACTTCCGTCTGACGGAGGACGGACGGCTCTACTTGATCGAGCCCAATCCCAATCCCGCCATCGGGCGTACTGAGGACTTCGCCGAATCAGCCGCCGCCACCGGCTTGAAGTACGAAGACCTCATCCAGCGCATTCTGAACCTGGGCCTGCGCAATCTCGCGGCGCGCCGCGCGGCGTAAGCACCATATGAGAATCATATCGACTCGTGAGTGCAAGGAATGGCTGCAAACCAAATTGGGTGTGCAGTTCCCCAAGCAGACATTGAGTGAGAAATATCCTCACTCTGTTAGCTACAAGTTGCCTATTGATACCCACGCAAAAACAGGCCTTGCTCGCGTAATCGCGCATTCAATAGATTTGCGGATGCAAGGACTGCTCTGGATTCGCGGGTGGGGGATTTACCCATCGGCGGAGAATCCCGAACTATTTTATAGTTATCGCAGATCAATCGGCGAGAACCGATTCTTGATTGACGCGCCTGCGCATGTCGTTGATGATCCCGACGTCATTCACTTGGAACGCTTATTGGATTTGGTTCTTCCTTCTGAGCGGGGCCTTAACGATTGCGGTTGAGACAAGCCACGACGATTTCGTATCCCTCTACTCAATGGACAAAGCACACCTGAAACAATTAGAAACCAATCTCGCTAGGCTGGAGCTCGACAAATTGAGTTGATAGTCGAGCAGGTGAAGCAAGGATGTTTTCTTTTCTCTAGCCCAGCTCTTCAGGGCTGGGTTTCCATGCGATTCGATCCATCGAGGCCGCTTCAGCGGGCTTCCTATACGAGACCATCGTCATCATCCGACCATGGCCCGGAGCGAAGGAATCCGAAACAGGGAGGCTAAAGCCACTAAATACGGTAAGGCCGCTGAAGCGGCCTGAATTGCAAATGGGATCCCCTACCCCGGCCTAAAGGCCGGGGCTAGAGAAAAGGGTTAAGGATCAACTCCGACAAGCACGATGTTTCACTAATTGACTGGTCCACAACAGGCGAAAAGAAATCCTGCTTACGCAATCACCACGGCGGTGCCGCTGACGCTGACCATCAGCATACTGCCGGACTGGCCCACCACTTCGTAATCAATGTCGATGCCTACCACGGCGTTGGCGCCCAGGTCGCGGGCGGCCTGCTCGATCTCCTGCATGGCGATCTCGCGCGCTTTCTTCAATTCCTGTTCATAGGCCGCCGAGCGGCCGCCGATGATGTCGCGCACGCTGGCGAACAGGTCCTTGAAGATGTTCGCGCCGACGATGGCCTCGCCGCAAACGATGTCGCAATACTTGGTAATCTGCTTTCCTTCCACGCTGGGTGTGGTAGTGAGTATCATGGCTGCTTCTCCTGAGGTCCAAATGTAGTATTTTACGACGTACAATCAAGTGAATGATGCACGATGGTGTGGCGTCAGGGCACGACTTTAGTCGTGCCGAATGGCTATTCGCAACGAAGCGGTTTCAACCGCTGAGGGTCGCACCTCAGGGGCTAAAGCCCCATCTCATCGAATCCGCAGCGGCACGACTAAAGTCGTGCCCTGACGGGGAATTGTCCCGCCCCAATATGCGATCCACCACGGCATCTATCGTAATATGAAAAAGATGGTGGCCAGCGCCGCGCCGGCCCATAGAGCGCGGTCGAGGCGCGCGCCGAGGCGCTGCTTGGCGCGGGTCCAGACCCAGGCCAGCGCGGTCATCGACACGGTGATGGCGGCCAGCAGCGCCAGCCATGTCCAGAAACCCACGCCGTCACCGGCCAAGTGGCGCAAATTCCATACGCGATTAACCGGCGACCCGTAGACAATGATTAGATGAACGAAATAGACGAGCAAGGATTCCTTTCCCAGCATTACGATGAAGCCAAGGGCGGGAAGCAGCCAGCTCTCCAGAAAATGGAGGGCGGCCAGGATGGCCATCAACAATCCGACGCGGAGAAAGAAAAACACCGGGCTGCCGCCCCAAAAATCATCGTAGGGAGCCGGCAGCGAAACTTGCGCCAGCAGCAGGCACGCGGCCAGCAGCGCGCCGCCGGTCAACAGAGTGGACTTTAGAAAACCGTGCTCCCCGCCGCGCTGGCGCGACTGCGCGAAGAGGTAGCCCCAGATAGCGCCGGCGGTCAGAAATCCCGCGTAAGGAAAAAACGGGAAGTTGGAGCCGAGTTGTTTGGTGAAGATAGTGGCGATCCACCACGGCATGGGCCAGGACTGGGGCCACCAGGGCAGGTCCGGCGTAGCGGCCCACGGAATGTTATTTAGCCACGCGCTTGCCAGTGCAATCAGCAGCGTCAGCGCGACACAGGCGCGAAGGAACCACTCGCGGCGCGGGACGCATACCGCCACAGCGAGCAGCAGCAGCGAGGTGTAGCCGATGCACTGCAGGATGTCCCAGCCAAACAGGCGGCGCAGGGCAGTCTCCGGGGAGGTGAGTGTGCGGCTCAACGCGGTGGTGGGAACATGCAGCAGGTACGCGACGAATAGCACTTCGGCCAGACGCGCGAGGCGGCTGCGTACGGCGTCCGTCCAGCCGGGGAACTGCTCCCAGCGCGCGAACGCCACCATGCCGAATGACAAGCCCGCCGCGAAGAGAAAGCCGGGCGCTGGCAGATTGAATGTTACGTTGTGCCAGTGATGAATGGGCCGGGCGCTGGAGCCAAGATGCACCACGGCATCCGTTACATGCGCGTCGAACATAAAGAACACGGCCAACCCGCGAAACACATCCAGATAAACGAGGCGCTGCGCGGATGGGCTTGCTGTAGGAGTAGAGGTTCGTTGCACGTTAGCGAGAGCGCCAAACCAATTCAGCATGAAAAATGTAACCAACCTGTAATATTTGCGTAATGTTATAGAAAACTTAACTTAATACACTGTTCTCTTGTAAGTAACAATCAAAGGCCCGCGCGCCCCAGCAAGCAGCATACGCAGCGCGTACATTATGGAGGAAACAGCGTGAATCGCATCAAAATTTTCGTGCTACTAGTAATAATCAGCAACCTGACGGCCGGTGCCGCGGAGACTTCTGACGAAGTTCGCGGGCGGTTGGACCAGCTTCGCGGCGAGGTTGCGCGACTGAGCTCAGTCGTGGAGGAGCAGGGCCGTGAGATCGAGATGCAAAGAGCGCTTCTTGTCGAACAGCAACGGGAGCAGAAAAAAAACTTTGCCGCGCAGCAGGCGGCGATTAACGCGGTAATGCAGGAGCTGGCAGCGCCGCGTGTCCCCGCGATAGGCATGGCCTCGGCTGGTTCTGGCGCTGGCTACACATTGAGCGCCCCGGCGGCGTTCACTACTGCTGGCACTCCGGCAACGGCGACTGCACAGGTGACGGGACAGGGAGCAGGAGAAGGCGGCGACCTGAGTGGTCGCGTCCAGCTAGTCGAGAAAAATCTGGCCGACACGCGCAAGGCCCTGGAAGACCGCATGCGTGGCTTCGGGCCGTTCAGCTTCAGCGGCGACTTCCGATATCGCCATGAGCCGTTCTTCGGCGGTGGACCCAGCGACGGTGATTCCCTGCCCGACCGCTTCCGCAATCGCCTGCGCCTGCGCATCAACGCCACCACGCGTTTCGACGATGAGTTCTCCGGCGGCATCATGCTGGCCAGCGGCATCGGCGGCAATCCAGTTTCTGCCAATCAGGACTTGACCGGCTACTTCACCGAGAAACCGTTTTCCATCGACAAGGCCTTCGTCAGCTACAATCCGCGCTGGATGAAGCCGCTGCGCATCACCGCCGGCAAGTGGGCCTACACGTTCCAACGCACGCAGATGATGTGGGACAACGATCTGAATCCCGAGGGCGTCACTGAGGCACTCACCTTCAACTGGAAGGACTCGCCATTGCAGCGCCTGGAGCTGATCGGGTTTCAGACCGTAATGCTGGAGTCTGGTTCCGGGCCGGACACATCGCTGCTCGGCTGGCAGGCCCGCACGGAATGGGGACTGGGCTCGCGCGTGAAGTTGGGCGCCGCGATGACTTTCTTCGATTACAACAATGAAGCCTCGCTGGCCTCGAACGTCAACCAGGGCAACGGATCGTACGATGCCGGACAGCCGACCGGCTTGGGCGGCAATTACGGATTCGGCGGCAGCGCGCTGACCAACTCCTTTGGAACAATTAACGGCGTGCGCACGCTGGCGTCGAAGTACGGCATCCTCGACGTCATCGCGCGCCTGGACATTAATACCGGAACGGCGCGCTGGCCGCTGATGATCGAGGGCGACTTTGCGCAGAACACGCGCGCCTGCCAGAATCTCGGCGCGTTCGCCCGAGCGGGCGCGGCGACGCCAGCCTGCAATGCGCGGGATCGTCAGGCGTATTGGGTGGAGACGATTTTAGGCCGTAATCAGGACAAAGGCGATTTCGCGCTGGGGTATACTTTTGCCCGCATCGAGCGCGACTCGCTGCTCTCCAACTTCAACTTCAGCAACTTCCGCCAAGGCACCAACCACGCCAGCCATCGCGCCGAGATCGTCTACAGCGTGAACCGCAACGTAACCGGAACCGCGCGCGCGATCATCGGGCGGCAGCTCGGCACCGTGCCGGGAGCGGCGGCGGGGACGCGCGTCGTCGAGCGCAATCTAACTCGTCTGCAATTCGACCTGATTTATCGGTATTAGGCGCAATTAGGCCCATTTTCCGGATGCTGCAGACTGATCCGAGCCGCGACACTGAACGCCATCAATATGGCGTTCAGTGTCGCGGCTCGGATATACCAACTGTGAAAATGCTCACAAAGCAATGCCTTCATGCGCATTCGCGGGGGAAGTGCCAGCGTTTGTACACCCCAACCGAGGCTTAAAACCCCGCAACCGAGGCCCATGCGAACCGATATCTGAAGGGAGAGTTAACTAGGAAAAGGATTGTAATGAACTTGCCGATCAATCTCGCGCTGCAGAAGATACCTATCTTCAACAGCTTGTTAGCAGAGCCATTGGATGCTTTGTCGGAAATCGGTCGCCACGAGGTTATTCCGGAAAACACCACAGTCTTCTCCGAGGGAGACTCGCCGGAAGCTCTATATTTGATCCTCTCGGGCAGGGTTCAGGTATTGAAGAAGGGCCAAGACGGGAAAAATGCCCGGCTGGCAATACTGCAAACCGCCGATTTTTTTGGAGAATTGGCTTTGGTGGACGGCGCACCGCGGTCCGCGACTGTACAAACGATTGAGCCCTGCGAACTCTTTGTCATCCAGCGCCGACATTTCCTGGAGATGCTCTCGCAGACACCTCGCCTGATCCCGGCGGTCTTTGCCAGCGTCATCGACAAGATACATAATTTCAACAAACAGTTCCTGCTGGAGTTGCTGGAAAATCAGACCCTGCGCGATGAGATGGCCCGCGAATGCTATCGCTCGATTTCGCTGATCGCCGCCGCAGCGAACGAGGCCTCCAGCACCAACCAGGCCTTGCAACTGGTGCTCGACAGGCTAACCGGGTATATCCACTGGCCTGTGGGGCATGTCTACATGGCCGATGAGCAGAATGGTGAGGGGCTGTTCTCCTCGGGAGTCTGGTTTCTCGATGATGAGGCGCGATTCGGACAGTTTCGCCATCTCAGCGAGATGATCCGTTATACCCCGGGAGTAGGCATTCCAGGCCGCATTCTGTTGCATGGCAAGCCCATCTGGGGGGAGGACCTGTCCCGCGAAATGAATTGCCAGCGAGCGGGCGCGGCACTCCAGGCAGGATTGAAATCCGGCTTTGCCTTTCCAGTTACCGTCAACAAGCGTGTCGTGGCGGTGTTGGAATTGTTTTCAGACGAGGTCCGGGAACCGGACCGTTTGCTCCTGGAAGCAACCGAGCAGATTGGCGCGCAACTCGGACGCGCCATTGAGCGCAAACTGCTACAGGAAAAACTCACGCACAACGCGTTTCACGATCCATTGACCGACCTGCCCAATCGTGCCCTGTTTCTCGACCACATGGCCATGTCCATCGGTCGAGCCAAGCGAGATCGGGATTATCTTTACGCGGTGCTCTTCGTCGATCTGGACCGGTTCAAGCTGATCAACGATAGCCTGGGCCATCAGGCCGGCGATGAACTGCTCAAGGAAACCGCTCGCCGCCTGCGTGCCTGTGTGCGTACTACGGACACGGTCGCCCGTCTGGGCGGAGATGAATTCGGCCTGCTGCTGGACGACCTGCCACAACTGAGCCATGTACCCCGCGCCATTGAGCGCATCCGGACGGAGATGCAGCGGCCCATCCTGCTGGCATCCGGAGAAGTGTTCACCAACGCCAGCATCGGCGTCTCGCTCTCGTCGGCGAACTATGACGACACCAACACCGCGCTGCGCGACGCCGACACCGCCATGTATCGGGCAAAATCTAAAGGCCCCGGCAACTACGCGGTTTTTGATCCCAGCATGCATGAGTCCGCCGTGAAGCGTCTGCGGATCGATAACGATCTGCGCCGCGCTCTGGAGCGCAACGAGCTTCGCCTCTTATATCAACCGATCGTGATGGTGGATACCGCCAGCCCCGTGGGATTTGAGGCGCTGGTGCGCTGGCAGCATCCCACGCTGGGACTGCTCGGCCCCATGGAGTTTCTGCCCATCGCGGAGGACACGGACCTCATCATGCCCCTCACGGAGTGGGTGCTGGAGACGGGCTGCCGTCAGGCCAAGGAATGGAACGAAAGTTTTCGCACGCCTGTGCCCATCAGCGTCAGCATGAATCTGGCGCCGAAGTTTTTTGTGCGCCGCGACCTGTACGAAGTCATGCGGAACTATCTTTCGCAGCTCAACATTGATCCATCTTGTCTGAAACTGGAGATCACCGAGGGTCAGATCATGGAGGATCCCCCGGCCGTGGCCCGCATGTTGGAGCGGCTGGCGGACCTGGGAGTGCGCGTCCACATCGACGATTTTGGGACCGGCTACTCCTCGCTCGGCTATCTATCCACGCTGCGCGCCGATGGCCTGAAGATCGACCGTTGCTTCGTCTCCAAGATCGGTACCGAGGAACGCAACAACGCCATCATTCGCTCGATTGTCTCGCTCGGTGAGCACCTGGGCATGGACGTGATCGCCGAAGGCGTGGAGACCGAGGAGCAACGCGCCTATCTGGTCAGCGTGCACTGCAAGCACGCCCAGGGCTACCTCTTCGCCCGCCCCATGGAGGTCTCTGCCGCGACGCGCTTCCTGGAGCAGGGCCTATTCCCCGGCATGAATGAGCAATTCCCGGTAACGGAATTCATCGGCCTCCAGATCATCAACACTTAGACCGTCATTTTGGATGGTGCACATGATGCGCGGACCTTTTCCCGGCGCGCCGGGACGCGCTAACCTTCACGCCGCTCGATCAGTTCCTGTTTGGATCGAAAATTTGGTGGACCTGAGGGGGATCGAACCCCTGACCTTCCCGGCGCGCCGGGACGCGCTAACCTTCACGCCGCTCGACCAGTTCCTGTTTGGATCGAAAATTTGGTGGACCTGAGGGGGATCGAACCCCTGACCTCTTCCATGCCATGGAAGCGCGCTCCCAGCTGCGCCACAGGCCCACTTGTGTATGTGTATTCATTGTAAGCGGCGCGGGCAGAGGGTGTCAAACTCCACTGCCGGGCTACAACGCCTGACAACCACCATCCGGCAATAGTGTAAACTGAAAATTAATGTCCGATCTGAGCACCCGCGACCCGTATTCTCCGCCGCTCCCGAAGCCCTACGTCTACTCGCCCGAGCCCTACCGCTACCCGAGCTACAGCGATACAACGCTACCCGTGCCGCCAAAGCCAAAGTACTGG
This sequence comes from Acidobacteriota bacterium, assembly GCA_009691245.1. NCBI lineage: Bacteria > Pseudomonadati > Acidobacteriota > Acidobacteriota bacterium. The sequence goes on from SHUM01000049.1 coordinate 21,693, forward strand.
CTGCACATCCTGCTGTTCGCGCTCACCACCGTCTCCACTACGTTGATTCAGGGCTGGCTGTTTTCCGCAAGCCTGCTGGCCATCCTCACCGCACACGAGTTCGGCCATTATTTCGCGGCGAAATACTGGCGCGTCCCGGCCACCCTGCCTTACTTTATTCCCTTCCCGTCGCTGTTCGGAACAATGGGGGCATTCATCAAGATGTCGCCGCGCATCCCGCACCGTCGCGCGCTATTTGACATTGCCGCCGCAGGGCCGCTGGCCGGATTGATCGTCGCGCTGCCCGTAACCTACATTGGGATCACGTTATCCAGGATCATCCCGAAAACGGCGGTGCCGGGAAATTCCATCTCGCTGAGCGAGCCGCTGCTGTTTCAGGGATTAAGCTGGCTGGCGCACGGCAGTCAGGCTGACAGCGTGGACATGATGCTCCACCCGCTGGCGTTCGCCGGATGGGCCGGGCTGTTCGTCACCGCGCTGAACCTGCTGCCTATTGGCCAACTCGATGGCGGACACATCTCGCACTCGCTGTTCGGAGCGCGCAGCCGCGCAGTAGCCATGTCCATGTTCGCGGGCCTGTTGGCATACAGCGTATGGGATTTCACTCCGACATGGATTCCGTTGATGATTCTGCTGCTGGTGTTCGGCGTGAAGCACCCGCGCCAAATCGACGACGGCCTTCCACTAGGCTGGCCACGAACGTCTCTGGGCGTGCTTCTGGCCGTGATCTTTTTCACCTGCTTCAGCCTGTCGCCCATTACGTTCTAAGCTCTGGCAAAAGCACATCCGCTCGGACTCACTTCATGCGCATCATCGCGGGACAACATAAGGGACGCCGACTCAAGACGCTGCCCGGCTTGGGACTTCGTCCCACCAGCGACAGGCTGCGCGAAACGCTATTCAATATTCTCGCCCCCTGGATACAGGACGCCGTCTTCATCGACTGCTATGCGGGAACAGGCGCGGTGGGAGTGGAAGCTCTCAGCCGCGGTGCGCGGCGAGTTTATCTCATCGAGTCCGATCTCGCCGCCGCGAGTATTATCGAAAGTAATCTGGCCTTTCTGCCGTCGCGGGAGCAAGTTTCCTGCTGGCGCATAACGGGCCACGCTGGACTGAAGCGCATGACCACGCTGGGCGTTCACGCCGACATCTGCTTTCTCGATCCACCCTACCCGGCCCTGACGGAAGCGCTCGATGATATTCGTGTGTTGGTGGAGGGGAGCGTGATGCGCCCGCAGGGTTGGATCATTCTGGAGCACGCTAAGCGCGACGCAACTCCCCAGAGCATCGGTGGTCCGCCTCATTGCTGGCAGCGCACCCGCCTGCTTACGCAAGGCACCAGCGCACTGAGTTTCTACCGCATCGCTTCCCATGCAACCGGCAGCGGTACAATTTAGTTAGCCTGGTTAGTAATGCGAATTGCCTGGGCTTGTGCGATGGCTTAGGACACGATCAACGGAGGACACTTTGGCGGGATACTATCATCAGGATGACTTGGCGCACTTTGCCGATATGGGCAAGAACGCGCCCGAGCTGTGGAAGAAATTCTCGGAGTGGTACGGCGCGGTCTTCGCCGAAGGCGCGCTCAGCGAACGCGAGAAGGCGCTGATCGCCCTGGGCGTGGCGCACGCTGTCCAGTGCCCCTATTGCATCGATGCCTACACGCAGACGTGCCTGGAGAAGGGTTCCAACCTCGATCAGATGACCGAGGCCGTGCATGTGGCCTCCGCCATTCGCGGCGGCGCGTCGCTGGTTCACGGAATGCAGATGCGCCGCGCGGCGGAGAAGGTGAGCATGTGAGCTTGGCAATCAGTAAGACAGGGAGCCAGACAGGGAACAAAACAGGCAGCCTCATTTCGATTCGCCACCCGCTGGCCTCCACCGCCGAGCAGTTGCGCGTGCTCGAAGGCCGCGCGCCGCGCCTGCAACGCTTCTCCGGCGCGCTGGCGGCCTCGGCGCTGTATCCCCTGCGCTCAACCAGTATTCAGGTGTTGCAGGTCAACGTCGGTAAACTGTGCAATCAGACCTGCGGACATTGCCACGTGGACGCCGGGCCGGATCGCCGCGAGTCCATGACGCGAGAGACGGCGGAGCTTTGCCTCGAAGCGCTGGAGCACTCTGCAATTCCCACGCTGGACATTACCGGCGGCGCGCCGGAACTAAATCCCAATTTCCGCTGGATGGTCGAGCGCGCCCGCGCCCTCGACCGGCAGGTGATCGACCGCTGCAATCTAACCGTGTTGCTGGTCGCCTCGCAGAGCGATCTGCCGGAGTTTCTCGCTCTGCATCAGGTGGAGATCATCGCCAGCCTGCCGTATTATCAGGCCGACCGCACCGACGCGCAGCGCGGCGAGGGCGTGTTTGAGGATTCCATTGCCGCATTGAAAAAACTCAATGCACTGGGCTACGGCGACCCGACAAGCGGCTTGCAGTTGAACTTGGTTTACAATCCCGTAGGCGCGTTCCTGCCTCCCGCGCAACATGCCGTCGAGGCCGACTTCCGCCGCGAGCTCGGACGCCGCCACGGCGTCGTATTCAATTCGCTCTACACCATCACCAACATGCCCATCAGCCGCTTCCTCGAATATCTGGACCGCAGCGGCAACCACGAAATGTACATGGAGAAGCTGGTGAATGCATACAATCCCGCGGCGGCGGCGGGCGTGATGTGCCGCACGATGGTCTCGGTGGGATGGGATGGCACGCTCTACGATTGCGACTTCAATCAGATGCTCGACCTGCCGGTGGGCGGCGCGCTCAGGCACATCCGCGACTTCAGCCCGACACTTGGCGCTGCCGCGCTCGCGCAGCGTGAGATCACCATCGGCCAGCACTGCTACGGCTGCACCGCCGGCGCTGGCTCCAGTTGCGGCGGCACGCTTACGGCATGAACCATCAGAGCCCCGACCGCAATCGTACCGAATTTCGCACCAGGACTCAACTCGGCCGGGCCGCGATTATTTCCCTCTGCCGCCGAGCAATGAACCCAGCACGCCGCGAAACAGTTGGCGGCCAAGCGAGCTGCCGGCGGCGCGCACGACGGACTTCATCATGGCATCGCCGAGGCTGTCGGGCGGGCGTCCGCCACGCGAACCCGGGCCACTCGGGCGCGGCGGCGCCGTGGGGTATCCGGCTGGTCCTGACCGCGGCCAGCTTGGAGCACGTGCCGCAGTCGGATTGTCGGCACGCGGCTGAATCGTGGGCTCAGCCGATGGCGGAGGCTCCGCGCGCTTTTGCAGTAACTCGTACGCGGACTCGCGATCCACGAGCTTCTCGTAATGTCCGAAGATCAATGAGGATTGAATGACCTGCTGGCGCTCGGCTGGCTGGATAGGCCCCACTTTGCTGTGTGGAGGTACGATGAATGCGCGCTCCACCATTCCCGGCGTACCGTTGGCATCCAAAAACGAAATCAGCGCCTCGCCCACGGCCAGTTCGGTAATGGCCGCTTCAACATTCAGCTCAGGATTGGCGCGAAAAGTTTGCGCGGCGGACCGTACGGCCTTTTGGTCTTTCGGCGTAAAGGCGCGCAGCGCATGTTGCACGCGGTTGCCAAGTTGGCCGAGCACGTCTTCAGGAATATCCAGCGGGTTCTGCGAAATGAAATAGAGGCCCACACCTTTCGAGCGAATCAGTCGGGCAACTTGCTCGACCTTATCGAGCAGCGCCTTCGGCGCATCGTCAAACAGCAGGTGCGCTTCGTCGAAAAAGAAAACCAGCTTGGGTTTATCAAGATCGCCCGCTTCCGGCAACTGCTCGAAAAGCTCCGCCAGCAGCCAAAGAAGAAACGTGGTGTAAAGTTGCGGCGACTGCAAGAGCTTGTCAGCGGCAAGAATGTTGATGACTCCAGCGCCGCGTGCATCGGTCTGCATTAGGTCATCAAGATTCAGCGCCGGCTCGCCGAAGAAGCGCTCTGCGCCTTGCTCCTCCAGCGTCAGCAATCCACGCTGGATGGCTCCCACGCTGGCCGCCGAAACATTGCCGTAGGTGGTCTTTATGTCCTTGGCGTTGTCAGCGACGTGCGTCAGCATGGCCCGCAGGTCTTTCAAATCAAGCAGCAGCAGGCCTTGATCGTCGGCTACTTGAATACAATCGAGAGCACGCCGCTCTGCGTGTCATTCAAATTCAGCAGGCGCGACAACAGCAGCGGCCCCATCTCGGAGACGGTCGCGCGCACCGGATGCCCCTGCTCGCCGAACAAATCCCAAAAGGCCACTGGGCAACCGGCGTAGACGAAATCGGCCAGCGCCAGTTTCTGCACGCGCTCGGCAACTTTGGGATTCTGTCCGCCCGCCTGACTCACGCCGGAGAGGTCGCCCTTCACGTCCGCCAGAAAAACAGGCACACCGATGCGACTGAAACTCTCCGCCAGCCGTTGCAGCGTAACCGTCTTGCCCGTACCCGTCGCTCCGGCGATCAGGCCATGTCGATTGGCCATCTGCGGAAGCAGGGAAAATTCCCGCGTGTTCTTGCCTACCAGATTGGTTCTGATTTGGACAAGCTTCCCTCCAGCGCCGCTTGAGATCTTCAGACGCACCTTTACATCGTGATCGATTATTTTAACTTAGTTAGAAGTTAGGGAAACTGAGTGCCGAAGAAAAATCTGGAGGCGCGGGCCGGATTCGAACCGGCGCATAAAGGTTTTGCAGACCTCTCCCTTACCACTTGGGTACCGCGCCCTGTTGAACCCTGTTGAACCCTGTTGAACCCTGT
>SHUM01000050.1 GCA_009691245.1 Acidobacteriota bacterium
CTGCACGGCCTCCCCTGGGCCGACCACCCCCTCGGCGGCTGGCTGGCCATCGCCCTGATGGCCACCACCACCGCCGCCCTGCTGGCCCTGCTCAAGCGCATGGACTGGCTGTAGCTCGAGCAAGGGGTGCCCGGATCACCGGTGGCGCGGCCATCGGCGGCATCCTCTTGTTTGGTGAGCCGGCCACGGCGCCGCGGTTGGCCTGCATGGCGCTGATCATCGCTGGTATTGTTGGGCTGAAGCTGATCCCGATTTCCTAATCGGATCTCTGCCGCCAAGGGCACGGCCACCCATCAAACGAACTTCTGCTTCTTCACTTATTCCCGCGGAGTAATCCCAACAGAAGCGCGTCCAGGGACCACAATCCCATGGCCACGGAGGCGGCGGGGAGCAGTATGATCAAATTGAATGGGGAAAGGCGGCGGTCCAGCACGGCCTGTTCGGGGTCAGCCGGATCAATAAAAACACGGCACGATCGAGCCGGGCCGATACGCATCCACCGTCCGCTGCGCAGCGCTGCGATTGTCGGTGTAAGGATCGACGAAGCGATAGCGCGTGGATTCGTGGCGCTCCTTTCCGAATTCATAGGTATAACGAACGTCCACTCGATAGAGCACGCGGCTCTCGCCATCTTCGCGGTCGCGCTGCTCGGCGACTCTGGCCAAAACAATGGTGCAGGTGGCGGCATTCCATCGCGCGGCTTGGAGGTTTAGATAGATTTCCGGAAGCAGGAAGTAGAGGAATACGCCGCCGAACAGTATCCACAGCAATGACCCGCCCAGGAGCCGCCAGCGCGACTGCGGTTTGATGGGGCTTTTTGCATCCAATGGTCTGGCGTGGGCATAGGCGGCAGCAGCCTTTTGGGAAACTCGATCGCGGACAGCCTGGCAAACTACCTGACTAACTAATCGACAAGCAGATTATAGCCAACAACGAAATTCGTCCCGAGTGCTCCAGCGGACCGTTCCAATTGACTCACTAGCCGGGCATCATCTCCACGGCTTGTTCCACGCTTTTTCGGGTTATAATTGCTAAATTAACAACGTGCGGCGCTGGTACCCCGGCGGGCGCACGAAGAAATGGACGCTAGTTATGCCGCTACCGAAATCGGAAAAGATCTGGCACAACGGCCAGTTGATACCCTGGGACAGTGCCAACATCCACGTGCTTTCGCACGTCGTCAGCTATGGCAGCTCGCTGTTTGAGGGCGTCCGCTGCTACGCGCTGCCTTCCGGCCCGGCCATTTTCCGCTTGGGCGAGCACATGCAGCGTCTGCTCAACTCCAGCAAAATTTATCGCATGGAAGTCCCCTTCAGCCGCGCTGAACTCGAGCGCGCCGCCATCGAGCTGGTGCAGGCCAACAAGATGAAGCATTGCTACATCCGGCCCATCGTGCTGCGCGGCTACAATGAACTCGGCGTTGATCCGCGCAAGTGTCCCATCGACACCTACATGGCCTGCTGGGAGTGGGGCAAGTACTTGGGCAACGCCGCCGACGAGGGCGCCGACGTGTGCATCTCTTCGTGGAACCGCATCGCGCCCAACACCCTGCCCGCCATGGCCAAGGCTGCCGGCAATTACATGAACGCGCAGCTCATCCGCATGGAAGCCGAGATCAACGGCTACTCGGAGGGCATCGCGCTCGATAGCCGCGGCTACGTCAGCGAAGGGAGCGGCGAGAATATCTTCGTGCAGTGGGGCGGCAAGCTCATCACCCCGCCACTGAGCTCGTCCGTGCTGCCCGGCATCACCCGCGACGCGGTGCTGACGCTGTGCCGCGACCTGGGGATCACCGTGGTCGAGCAGGACATCCCGCGCGAAATGCTCTACGTGGCCGACGAAGCCTTCTTCACCGGCACCGCCGCCGAGATCACCCCGCTGCGCAGCGTGGACCGCATCAACGTCGGCAACGGCAAGCCCGGCCCCATCACCGAGCAGCTCCGCACCGAGTTCTTCGCCATCGTGGAAGGCCGCAAACCCGACCGCCACGGCTGGCTCACGCACGTGCCGGTCGCGGTCGGCGCGAAGAGCTAATTGCTAACTTAATAGAATGGCAATGCGAGTGCCAAGCGCGGGTGGTTATTCCACCCGCGTTTGCTTTTTGGGGAGGTGATTGTGCATGCAAGAGTCAAAAATTTTTGATGGAACCAAGGTGGAGTGGGGCCCTTGCTGTTTTTGCGGCAAGCCAATCATGCCCACGGAGTTGGAGCCCTGCGCAGTGTCAGTCCAAACTAGAAATGAGCGTTGGCAGATGTGGACGTGTCACAGTTGGTGCTTCGCTAGTCGTCTCGTTGACCTGCCAGAGCTGAAGCCTGAGATTTTCCAGTAGTTCTATCTGCGTAATCTGCGGATTATCTCATCCGGGACGAAGTGGTCGTCGCTGTGGGCGGCCATTACGCGTTGGGCTACTTCCAGGGGGTTGGTGCAGGAGTCGAGTATGGTGTCGCTGATTTCGCGCAGGGCGGCGGGCAGGGCGATGCCTTGGTCGCGGAAGTGCTTTACGGTGAGGAACAGCGCGGCTACTGTTTCTTCGCGCGTGCCCACGCACTCGAAGGGCTTGGCTCGATCCATGCCCAGCAGCGTGCGCAGAATCTCAGCAGCCTCGGGCTGGGCGCAGGGGTCGGTGCCGAAGATGGCGATCAACTGGCCGTGATCGAGGAACGGGCCGAGGACCACATAGACGAACAGGCACTTCGGGCAGCGACCGCACCAGGAGTTGTCGGCCTGTCCGCGATTGCAACTGCGGAAGTGCTGGAAGTATTGCGGGTAGCGCGCGAAACGCTCGGCGATTTGCAGCTCGAACAATGGCCGCAGCAGGCTGACGTATTCCACGTGTGCATCGCCCACCGGAAGATACTTCGCCGCGTACGCCCGGAACTTCCCCTCGAACTCAAACGTCTTGCTGTACTGGTGATTGATGGGATGGTCGAGGTACTCGACGCCCGGCTCCTCCGCGCTGCGCTCATTCGAGACGATCACGCGCCCGTGTCCGAACAGCGCCGCCACCGCGGTGCCCAGAAACGCCAGCAGCGCCGAGAACGGCGTGTGCCCGTTCAGGTAGCCGTCTTGATTCAGCGCCAGCAATTTCGGATCAATCGACCGGCGCACCACGATTGGTTCCGTGCAGCCTGCTTCGGCGACCACGGCCAGCGCGGCCTTGGTGGGATTCAGCAATAAGCAATCGAACGCCCGGCCACCCTCACGTTGCGCCGCGCGCATGGTTTCGAGCGTAACGACGGTGTCCTTGCCGCCGCTGGCCAAAACGAGATCCTTTCCCCCGTTATCGCTGTCGTCATCCCGAGGAGCGGAGCGACGAGGGACCTGCTTTTGCTCTTCTCCCGGCGACGGGGAAAGCAGGTCCCTCGCTGCGCTCTGGATGACGACGGAGGAGGTGGGGATGGCGACCGAAGAGGTAGTGGCCGCGGAGATTAAAGCAGAGGAATGAGCGGATGCGTTGATAACAATGCGCACGAACTCCGGCGCGCGCCAGTCGAGTTGGTTGACGTAGAAGAACTCGCCCATGCCGCGGCGCAGCAGGTCCAGCCACCACTCGATCTGCTCGGCGTTCAGTACGCCGGCATGAACGACAATCTCCGCAGGCGCCGCTGCCTTCCAATAACTGAGCATCTCCACCAGTCCGATGTGGAAGAAAAAATTATCGAGCGCCTCGCGCGGCAAACGATTGAAACGCGCCGTGTCCACGCCCTGAATCTTCAGCTTGGGCGTGAAGACGATATCCGGCTCCAGCCGGAAGCGGTACTCCACGCGCAGGGTGGCCTCGTCGGGGCGGTGGCTGAGCTGGAAGCCATCGTAATGAAAGCGCGGATGCCGGACGCGCAGTTCGCGCAGGCGGGCCTGGCCGGCCTGGCCGGAATGTTCGGTGTTGGACTGTTCCGGCCCGGAGGGGCCGTCCGATGAGCGGTTCTTGAGCATAGATATGTATCCCGGCGATTCTCTCATCCCCGCCCCCCGCCTGCCAATACCCAGATCAGAGCCCCGACCGCCAGAGAGGGGGCACGTTTGCCGGTTACCACAGGCCGTTGCACGTGCCCCCCCTGGCGGTCGGGGCTCTGATGGCGCTGTTCACTCCCCGGTTACTCCCGTGCCGGAAGATGTTCACCGTAAACAAAAAATACGCAACATATTGGAAGTTGGGACTTGACAGCCACTAGATATAGGGGGCATGATGGCATCCCACAACGGCAGATTTTGGCTGTTTTCAGGGCTGATTTTTAGAGCTGTTTCCGGCCTATTCGAGGCTTGGATGGGCTGTTCTGTCATCCAACAAACAGGCAATAAACAGGCCGTTTGGCAGAGTTAATGGCGATAACGGACTCGCTTAAGAGTGGCCGGCAAAGCGCAAAAAGGGGAAACAGCATGGGCGACATTCAAGTCATTGGGCAAGTACAAACCAGCGGACGTGATACTGGAACGCAGACCGGCACGCGCAAGGGCCTGACATTTTCCAGGTATTTTACCAAGCCCAAAGTGTCGCCCTATGACGAAGTCGAATGGGAGTTGCGCATCGCCTCCATCGTCAGCGATAAGGGCAAGGTGATCTTTGAGCAGAAGAACGTCGAGACGCCGCGGAGCTGGTCGCAGACCGCCACCAACATCGTCGCCAGCAAATACCTGCACGGCAAACTCGGCACCCCGGAGCGCGAGTCCAGCGTGCGCCAGCTGGTCAGCCGCGTGGTGGACACCATCGCCGACTGGGGCCAGCAGCAGGGCTACTTCGCCTCCACGCAGGCCGGCGAAAATTTCCGCGATGATCTCGCGCACATCATGCTCCACCAGAAGGCCAGCTTCAATTCGCCCGTCTGGTTCAACTGCGGTGTCGACCGCGTCGAGCCCGACGCCAAGATCAACAACTGGCACTGGAGCCCCTCAGACCAGAAGGTGATCCTCGAGCAGACCGGCTACAAGAATCCGCAGTGCTCGGCCTGCTTCATCAACGCCGTGCAGGACTCGCTCGACTCCATCCTCACGCTCGCCAAGACCGAAGGCATGTTGTTCAAGTGGGGGTCCGGCTCCGGCTCGAACCTCTCGACCATTCGCTCGGCCAACGAGTCGCTCTCCGGCGGCGGCTCGGCCAGCGGGCCTATCAGCTTCATGCGCGGCTTCGACGCTTTCGCCGGCGTCATCAAGTCCGGCGGCAAGACGCGCCGCGCCGCCAAGATGGTCATCCTCAACATCGACCACCCGGACGTCGTAGAGTTCATCCACTGCAAAGCGAAGGAAGAGCGCAAGGCCTGGGCGCTGGTGGACGCCGGCTACGACTCCTCGCTCGACGGCGAGGCCTACAGCTCCATCTTCTTCCAGAACGCCAACAACTCCGTGCGCGTCACCGACGACTTCATGCGCGCCGCCGAGGAAGACCGCGAGTGGCACACCAAGGAAGTCTCCACCGGCAAAGTTGCGGGAACCTACAACGCGCGCGACCTGCTGCATCAAATTGCCGAGGCCGCGCATCAGTGCGGCGACCCCGGCATGCAGTACGACACCACCATCAATCGCTGGCACACTTCCAAGGCCACCGGGCGCATCAACGCCTCGAACCCTTGCTCGGAATATATGTTCCTCGACGACACGGCTTGCAATCTGGCGTCGATCAACCTGATGAAGTTCTTGACGCCCGGCGGGCAGTTTGACACCGAAGGCTATCGCCACGCGGTGGACACGTTGATCATCGCGCAGGAAATTCTGGTCGATAACGCCAGCTACCCCACCGAGAAGATTGGCATCAACTCGCACAACTACCGCCCGCTGGGCCTAGGCTACGCCAACCTGGGCGCGCTGCTGATGGCTTCTGGTCTGCCCTACGATTCCGACGCGGGCCGCGACTTCGCCGGCACCGTTACCGCGCTGATGCACGGCCAGGCTTACCTGACCAGCGCGCGCATCGCCGGAGCCATCGGCCCATTCCCCGGCTACGAGAAAAACAAGGAGTCGATGCTGGACGTCATCTCCATGCACCGCGCATCGCTCGATAAGATCAACGCGAAAAATTTGCCCGGCGGCGCCGCGGGCCAGGAGCCGGTCAACACCGCGCATGAAGTTTGGAAGGAGTGCTACGAACTGGGCGTGCGCAACGGCTTTCGCAACTCGCAGGTTACGGTGCTCGCTCCCACAGGCACCATCGGCTTCATGATGGACTGCGACACCACGGGCATCGAGCCTGATTTGGCTCTCGTGAAGTATAAGAAGCTGGTGGGCGGCGGCATGATCAAGGTGGTCAACAACACCGTGCCCGACGCGCTGCTGCGCATGGGCTACGCCCCGGAGGCGGTCGCCTCCATCGTCGAATACATTGACCAGACCGGCACCATCGAAGGCGCGCCGGAATTGAAGGAAGATCACCTGCCGGTGTTCGATTGCTCACTGCGTCCCTCCGAAGGCAAGCGCATGATCGCGCCCATGGGCCACGTGCGCATGATGGCCGCCGCGCAGCCGTTCCTGTCAGGCGCCATCTCGAAAACCGTGAACATGCCCGAGGACGCGACCGTCGATGATGTGATGGAAGTGTACAACGCCGGTTGGAAGCTGGGCCTGAAGGCCATCGCGATTTATCGCGACGGTTCGAAGCGCGTGCAGCCACTGAGCGCGGGCAAAGGCTCGACCAAGGAATCCGAGTTGAGCCGCGAGGCCGCCGCGCCGCCGCTGATTCAACAGGAAGTGACCGCGGCTTCAACTGCGGTTGGCGAACCGCGCCGCGCCGCGCGCCGCAAGCTGCCTGAGGAGCGCCAGGCCATCACCCACAAGTTTTCCATCGGCGGCCACGAAGGCTATATCACCGTGGGCAAATACGAGGACGGCACGCCCGGCGAAATTTTCATCGTGATGGCCAAGGAAGGCTCGACCGTCTCCGGCCTGATGGACAGCTTCGCCCTGGCCATTTCGCTCTCGCTGCAGTATGGCGTCCCGCTGAAAGTCCTGGTCGATAAGTTCAGCCACACCCGCTTCGAGCCTTCCGGCTGGACCGGCCACAAAGACATCGGCTACGCCAAGTCCATCATGGATTACATCTTCCGCTGGCTCGCTCTGAAGTTCCTGCCCGGCTACGAAAGCAAGGAAGCCAGCAGCATGGTCTCGAACGGGGTCGGCAGCGCCCACGCAGAAACGGCGGAGGCCGCTCCCGCACATTCGTCCGGGGCGACAGGTGCCTCCGGGGCCGCAGCATCCGGCGGGGGCCACGCCGGCACCGCCTACAACGCGTCGGCGACCGACGCCCCCACCTGCTCCGAGTGCGGCAGCATCATGACCCGCAACGGCAGTTGCTACCGCTGCGGCAACTGCGGCAGCACATCGGGATGTTCGTAGGCGAGAACTCGATTACGGTGGGGCTTCGTCGTATAATAGGCGAAGAGCTCCCAGCTCTTTCCGGAGGAACCCTTGGCCAAGCTCGCCGCCAGAACAGTCCGCCATTTATCCATCGCGGAAGCCAGCGCCAGCCTTAGCAAGATTGCCAGGCGCGCCCATGACAAAGGGGAATACTTCTTTGTGAAGAGCAATGGCGCGCCGACGATTGGGATCATGGACGCGGAGGAATTGGAAGACTATCTCGAACTCCGCGACCCTCGTGTGCAAAGTGAAATCCAAAAGAGCAACGAGGAGTATCTGGCCGGGAAGAGTCGGCCGTTAGAAGAATTTCTGGCGGGACTTCCGGCAGCCGCAAAGAAAAAAAGCACGAGCCGCCGCAGTCCGCGCGCATGATCCCGAGCTTCTCGATTCGCGCTACGCCGGCGTTCGAGAGGAGTACTCTGAAATTGCTCAAACACCACCCGGAATTGCGCTCCCGGCTTGGGCAAGTCCGGGAAATTCTGAGCAGCGATCCGCACAATCGGACATTCACGCACCCCATCAAGAAGCTGACGGGAGCCGCGCCAGGAGAGGGTCAATACCGCCTCCGACTCGGTCGCTGGCGATTCCGTTATGATGTGCATGGCAACGAAGTCGTGCTTCAATATTGCGGCCTGCGGCGGGAAGACACCTACCGGTAATCAGCGTGCTGTTCCGAACGCGGCAGCATCATGACCCGCAACGGCAGTTGCTACCGCTGCGGCAACTGCGGCTCGACGTCAGGATGCTCGTAGGCGGCTGTTCGTAGGCGGGATTCTGTGGAGCGGGCGGAATTGCGCGTGAAGCATTATGAGGGTTGAAATATGAAGCGCAACGAAGAGCTGTGGAACAAATTGTTCGAGCACAAGGTTGCGCTTATGTACGAGTCCGCGATGAGGGAATCTTCAAACGTACGGGAACGGCATGCCGTAATCGGAACTCTGCACGGAAGTCCCTTTGCTACGGAAGTCACAAACTTTTTGATCTACGAGCCATTCAGTAAAATTAGGGACTATTTCACTGAAGCATATCTACAGCCGTATGCGGCTGCAAGTATATTAACCGTCGATGACAAAAAGTGGCTTCAACGAAAGTTGGACGACGTTTATCGTGAGCAATTGCTTCGCGCTAAAGGCATGATTCAACAGCTATGCCTGGATTGCGCGCGCATCTACCCTAAGGATATCCAACCTCAACTGTCCGATTTCGAAATCAGGGCTGGCCGAGAGATCAGGCAAACTCTTCTGAGGGAGAGCGAAATTATTTTCCTAATGAAGGGTGCCCGGGAAAATGATTCCGAGGTGGCACTTCCAACTCTACTACAGCTCCCAAACCGAGACGGCCTCCTTGTCGATCTGGATGAGCTTCTAAAAAAGAGTTGCGTATTCAGCGTGGTATTCGCTGACTTAGATAATTTTAAACAGGTTAACGACACGTTGGGCCACCCAGCCGGGGACCAATGCCTTGAGGCTGTTGTGGCGATCATGGGGAGTGCAGTGGCCGGTAAGGGAAGGCTATACAGGTATGGTGGAGATGAGTTCGTGGCAGTCTTGCCTAATTACGAAAGTTCTGAGGCTGTAGCTACCGGTGAACGAATCCGAAAGTCAATAGACGATGAAAACCCTGGAGGGAAGGTGAAAATCACAGCAAGCATTGGTGTTGTTTCCTCAGACCAATTGCAGATGCCTGATCCCAAGACACTAATAGCAGCCGCAGACCAAGCCATGTATTCCGCAAAGAAATCCGGAAAGAATCAGGTGACAGTCTGGAAAGAACAAGAACCTTCGGTAGTGGTGGAAAGCAAAGAGCAGAAGTGGCAGAACCGGAAAGCGGAGTTGCTGAAGCGGAACCCAAGCCTGGATATTAACTCGCTGATTATATACCGGGCGAAATTCGAGCGCGACCAGAAGAAATCGGAGGAGTTGCGGTCATGGAGATAGCGCGGTAGCCACAGCGAGCGACTTGTCTCGCCGTGGGCTTTTTCCGAACCATTGCCAGCCCACGGTTTCCAGCCATTCACATCGTTGGTGTATCGAACCACGTCGATTGCGCGGACGATCCCCGCAGGGGATACAGAGGATAGCCGGGGGCAACGTCCCCGGTTGCCAATCCACAATATCAAATTCGACCCTGAAAGGGTCGCACAGATTATCCGAGAGCCGCGACAGTGATGGAGCGTCCAGGATAATCAGGTACGCGACGCCATTTCGCATTAAGACGAGCAGGTCGAACAATTTCGTTCCCACATTGCCCGGTCGCTTGCGTCGCTCAGGTTCGCGTGGATGGTGGCCGCTCCTGAACGCCATCAATATGGCGATCAGTGTCGCGGGTCGGATCTTGCGATGCGGATGCGGCGCGCGGATGGTGCGACCCCTTCAGGGTCGGTGTCTATCAGCGGTACGGTTACCGGGGGCGATGCCCCCGGCTATCCTGTTCATCCCCTCCGGGGATGCTTGCGGCCGCAGCGGCATTGCCCTGCCGTACCTTCGGAGGTTGACCGCGTTGTGGTGATGTGCAACCCATCGGGGTGAGCGGTTGCGTGCGGCCCCGTCAGGGCCGGCACCGTTTCGTGAATCGCAACCGTAGGTTGAAACCTGCGGCTATTCACGGTGATGCCCTTCGGGCAACTGGGCACCGACTTCACTCGCAGGCATGATCCCACCAACAATGGAACGGACCCACAATTCTCCGTGCCCCTGTGGCCGATTCGTGCGGACCTACTTGGCGAACGTGTTGCACGCGCCGGGGTTGCCGCTTCTTAAGCCTTCGTTGAACCAGTGCATGCGTTGTTCGCTGGAGCCGTGCGTGAAGCTCTCCGGGTTGATTGAGCCGCGCGACATTTTCTGGATGTGGTCGTCGCCCACGGCTGACGCGGCGCGCATGGCTTCTTCCACGTCGCCGGGTTCCAGGATGTTGCGCTCGCTGGTCGAGTGCGCCCAGATGCCCGCGAAGCAGTCGGCCTGCAACTCCATCTTCACGGATAGAGGATTCTCCTGGTTTCGGTTCGCCTGCTGGGCGCGGCGGACCTGGTCGTTGATGCCCATCAGGTTCTGCACGTGGTGGCCGATCTCGTGCGCCAGCACGTAGGCCTGCGCGAAGTCGCCGGGCGCGCCGAAGCGCCGCTTCAACTCGTCGTAGAACGCGAGGTCGATGTAGACCTTTTGGTCGGCAGGACAATAGAACGGGCCGACGCCGGACTCGGCAAAACCGCAGCCGGAGTCGACGCCATCGCGGAACAGCACCAGCCGCGCGCGCTGGTAGGTGTCGCCGCTTTGCGTGAGCAGGGCCTTCCAGACTTTCTGATTATCATCCAGCACGAACGAGACGAACTGGACCATTGGCTCTTCGGCGGAATCGCGCACCGGATCGGGAGCCGAGATCGCCGACCCGCCGCCCTCGGTAGTGACGCCCAGAAATGGTGTGAGCAGGTCGCGCTTGAAGATGAGGCTGAGCACGCCGAGCAGGATCAGTCCACCGATCCCCATGCGCCCGCCGCCACCGCCCAGTCTGCCACCCAGCCGGCGTCCACCGCCGCTGCCGCGAAGATCATCCAAATCCTGACTGCGTCCACCCTGCGTCCAGCGCATAGCGGCCTCCTGCGTTATTTCCTCAATCAGCCATTTTATCACCCCGGAAGGGATGCCACCCTTCAGGTGGCTAAAGCGATTCGGGCGAGGGCCAGTGCGACCGTCGGAACCGCGAATTTGGTCAGACTTGAAAATTTGAATTATTTGGGCTGCTTGCGGTCTCCGGGAAAAGCGAATACTCGGCGAAAAGTTCGGAGTCGTGGCGGGAGGCAGGATGCGGATTTTCCCCAATCCCTAGCCCCCAATTCCCAACCCCGAAATGTTGTCAGAATAGGCAGAACCGTGAACGTGTGCACTTTGGTCAGGTTGGTGAATTTGGTCAGGATTGCGCGGCGCGGGATCGCGCGGAAATCACTGACGCTGGTCTCAAAATGGGGAGCTCCGGGGCCATCCTGGAAAGCGTGATGCCGCGGGGACCAGTGCCCGCTCCCGCGCCGCTTTGGCAGAAATAAAGTCAGTCACTGAAGTCAGTGACTCAGTTGAGTGACTCACTCGAGTGACTCAATCTCTAAGTGACTTCTCAGCGAGCAGTGGTCCGGCGGGCGGGGGCTTCCACTGTTGCCAGTTTGTCCTTCGCCAGTTGCGCTTCGGGGGTGTTGGGGAATTGCGCTGCCAAGTCCTTCAACTCCGTGATGCCCTGCGCTTTCAAGTTCATGTTGAGCATGGCGAAGCCCTTCTTGAGTTTCGCCGCCGCGGTCTTGGCGCCGTCGGGGTACAGCGTGATGGCCTTGTCGTACTCCTGGATGGCCTTCTCGAACTGGCCTTGCTGATAGTAGATATCGCCGATGAAGAACTGCGCGTTCGACGCCAGCGGCGTGTTGGCGTAGTAGCGCAGATACTCGAAGAACTCCTGCAACGCCAATGGATAGTTGCCGCTGGTGTAGTCGCGCAGCGCCGTGTTGTAGAGCACGTCTGGCGCGGGCGGAGCCACGCTGACACCGCCGTCCGTAGTCATGGTCGCACTGGCGGCCGCGTTCTGCGCGTTCTCTTCAATCTTGGCCACTTGCCCGGAAACTTTGTCGAGCCGCGCGCGCAGATCGTCAAGGGATGACTGCAATCCATTTACCTGTGTGTGAATGGACTCGACCTGCTCCTCGGTGGCGGCTGCGCTGTGCTGGAACAACGTCTTCAATTCGCCCACCTGTTGGCTGATCTGGCCGGTGTTGCCGCCGGACTGCTGGACCAGTGTTTGCAGCACGGCCATCTTCTCATCCATGCCGCGTTGAATCTCGCGCACCATGCCCTGTAGCAGTGCGACACTCTGCTGCAACTGGATGACTTCCTTGTCCACAGCAAAACTGGGCGAGGCTGTTAACAGCGCGGCAAGGAGCAGAAATAAGACAGTGCGTTTCATGGACGGACTCCTAGTAAAAAGTGTGAGCGGATCAGAGCAAGCACCGCGACACGGAGCATGGCATTATGCAATGCGAGTGTCGCGGGCCAATGAAATCAAGCATGGCATCACATGCCGCAGTTGGTGCAGATCAGATGCGCGCGGCGATTTTCCTGGAAGCACGACTCACTCTGCTCGGTGCAGAAGGGCTTCTCCTTGCCGTAGCTGATGGTGGTGACGCGGTCGCCAGAGATGCCTTGCGAGACCAGGAAATCGCGCGTCGAGTTGGAGCGCCGGTCGCCGAGGCCCAGGTTGTAGGCGACGCTGCCGCGCTCGTCGCAGTGGCCTTCCACTTGCACGGTAACGGTGGGATTGTCGCGCAGGAACGCGGCGCTTTTCATCATGGCGCTACGGCCATCGTCGCGCAGATCGGATTGATCGTAGTCGAAGAATGCGTCTTGAATTTCGCGCTCATAGCGCTCGCGCAGCGTGGTCTCGGTGGGCCGCGCGGGAGCCGCTACAGGGGGCAGGGGCGGCGCGGCGGTAACCGTAACTCTCGCCGTTGCTTGCGTGGAGCCGCTGGGGCCGCGTCCAGTGAGTGTGTAAGTGATCGAGTCATTTGGCGTTACCGAGACCGAGCCCTGCTGCTCGACGCGCCCGAAGGCCGGTTGCAGATCGAGGTCCGTTGCGCCCGACGAACTCCAGCGCAGCGTAGCACTTTGCCCGCGCTGAATGGTGGCGGGCTCTACCGTCAGGCTGACAGTGGGCGCGACCTGGCGCGCTGGCTCCGGTACAGGGGGCGGCGTGGCCGTTGCGGCGCGGCGTCGGCAAGCGCCGGATACTGCGATTGCCAGTATTAGAATCACCAGTGTTAGATAGCTGGACTGTCGATTACTGCCCCATCTTGTCAAATGTCTCGTCGATCTCATTCCTGATCCTCCCTGATTGATGAACAATGCTTGTCTATGTAACTAAGCTAACCCAATCGGACATAAAGAACTCACTGTGAAGATGCTCGCTCGCATTACTTCCAAATGTTTGACGACCGAGGCCCCGACCGCTGGCGGCGGTGGTGGCGGCGGAACCGATCGGCGGCAACCGCTTGCGCTCAACGCTATTAATAATAGCAGAACTCCTGCCGCGAAATTTGAACGGCGCATGACCATTCCGTTATCTTCCTTCGACTTCAGACGTATGTTATTCAAATATTCCGCTCGCCGTATACCGGGTAGTAACTCTGTTCACCGTTAGCGGCTCGACCACACTGGCTCGGTATTCTCACCCTGAAATGTTAACTGGCGGAGCCGCGTGCCGTCGGCGAGCATAGAGAAAATCTGTGGCTTGCCGGCACGATTGGATTGAAAAGCAATCTGGCGATTATCGGGCGACCAACCAGGATGCTCATTGCGCCCGATTCCACGCGTCAACTGCACCAATTGCTTCGTAGCCACATCCATCAGATAGATATCGTAAGCCCCATCGCGGTTCCAGGTAAAGGCCAACAATCGTCCATTGGGTGACCAGGCTGGATCAAGCGCCTGAGTGCCGCCCTGGACGAGCTGGGTGACGTCGGCGCCCTCGCTATCCATCATGTAGATCATCGGGTGGCCGCTGCGGTCGGAGACAAAGGCGATCTGCGCGCCGGTCTTGGGATTCCATGCCGGCTGGATATCCACGGCGCGAGCGAAGGTCAGCCGTTTCGAATTGTTGCCGCGCAGGTCGCCGAGATAGATTTCCGGATCACCGGTTACCGAAGAAGTGAAGGCCAGCTTGGTGCCGTCTGGCGACCATGTCGGCGTGGTGTTCAGCCCTTTGCGATTGAAGAACGCCAGCGGCTGCCGTGTCAACAGCGACATCACCATGATGTCCGGGTTCTTCTTCGCGTAAGTAGTGAACGCAATCTGAGTGCCGTCGACCGAGATGGCCGGCGTCAGCGAGATGGAGTTCAGCCGGGTGATCTGCTCCTGGTTCATGCCGTCGTAATCCATCATCCAGATTTCTTTCACCTGCGGATTCACGCGGCGCACAAAGGCGATGCGGCTTTCGGCGATGCCGGGCACGCCGCCGCCGAGGCGGATGATAATTTCATTGGCGAATTTGTGCGCCACCGCCCGGATGGATTTCTCATTGGCGGGTTCCGTATAGCGACGCGCCAGGACAATGGACTGTTGCGGATTACGCGCATCCAACAGCCAGCCTTCAATCGTCAGTTGCTCGCCGGCGCGCGCGGCGTTGCCCATCACCAGCATGTGCGCGTTAGCGGGCACGGCGCTCCATTGGCCAAGGTCGAGACCCATGGGCCGCGACGGAATAGCCGTGGGATAAAAACTCCTGCTGACGAGGTCCACGATGCCGGAGTTTTCGAGATCGCTCCACAGCACGGCATCAAACACGCGCACCAGCGACGTCTCGCCTGCCGCGCCCGGGTTCGCCACCGCGTAGAAATTGGGCACGGCCAGCCGCGTCTTCTCAACTCCAATGCCGGTCCCGGTGCGGATCCTGTCGTCCTGCGCCGCCGCAGGCCGGGCGAACAATCCCAGAGCGGCAAGCGCGATCAATACCAGCGCGGATCGTATGAGGGCTTTAGTTCGCAAAGTGGAAATCTTCCTTCCTCATCAGACGTCATCCCCAATTCAGTCGTCATCCCGAGCGCAGCGAGGGACCTGCTTTTCTGCTCATGCGAATCAAAAGCAGATTCCTCGCCCTGCGACTTCGCTCAGGACAGATTGCTGCGCTCGGAATGACAGCCAAAAAAATGAAACAAAAACCTGTGCGTCCGCTAGCGCTTGAAGTCGAACCAGAACTCGACGGCGACGCTCGATCCCGTGTATCCCGGCGGCAGCGGCAGCATCGGGCTGGAGTCGTATACCGCGCGCAGCACGGAGCGGTCGAGCGAACTTATGCCACTGGCGGTCGACAGTTGCGGATTTACCACGCGGCCGTCGCGCATGATCTGAAAGGTAACGAACACGCGCGGGGCCACGCGGATATTCGGTTCGATGGAACTTTGCAGCCAGTTGTTGCTGATGCGCTGGCGAATCGCCGTGACATACGAACTGAAGCGCGAACCAAAATCAGATCCGCCCACCACATTGATTCCGCCGCTGCCGCCGTCGGTCTGAAACGCGCCGTAGGGGCCTTGCACCGGGCCGCCCTGCCCATAGGGAATTTCATTGCCCTGCGGCGGCGCATCCATCGGCGGCTTGCGCAGGCGCGCCTCCTGGGGCGGTTGTCCCTTTCCGGTGGTGGCTACTTCCTTCCGCGTCTTCGGCGGCTCTTCCTTTACTTTTTCCGGCGTATTCTTCGGCGGCGTTACCTTGGCATTGGCGGATGGCAAGTCAATTGTCTTCGGATCAACGGCCTTCGGCATGGGCTTCGGAGCGGTCTTGGGAAGTTCCGGATAGTTCAGTCCCTTGTTCTCGGTCGCCACGGTATTCTGCGTGGCCACTTTCGGCGCGGGCAGCGGAATGCTGGCCGAACTGACCAGACGCACGTTGGCCGTGCCGCCTCCGCCGCTGCGATCACCCCAGATATCGCCGGTACCGCGAATCAGCGTCGCGGTGATGCCAGCCACCGCCAGTGCCACGTGTGCGATGGCGGAGAACATCACGGGACGCTTCAGCATCTCCCGCTCGATCTCCGCATGACTCGGCATGTAGGTTGCTGTGGACATCATTGTCTGCCCGAATCGCTTACTTGTTGCTAAAGTCCCGCTAACGCCGTTGCCCCGTGGGTTCCGTTACCATGCTGATTTGCTCGATGCCGGACTGACGCAACTCATCGATCACCATGGCCACCGTGCCAAAAGGCACGCCCTGGTCGGCGCGCAAAAACACGGAGGGTTGCTTGTCCTTGCCCGTGCGCGCGAGGACTTTATCTCCCAAGTCGTGGATGTTCACCGCATCATTTCCCAGGAACAGCCGCTCGGCGCGATCAATGCTGACCACCATGCGCTCCTGCGAGATCTCGCGCACGGTGCGCGTCTTGGGCACGCTGAGGTCGATGCCGGACTGCAGCACCGGAGCGGTCAGCATGAAGATGATCAGCAGGACCAGCAGCACGTCCACGAACGGCGTGACGTTGATGTCGGAGAGCGAAGATTGCGTTCTGCCCTGTGAGTTAGTGAATGCCATTTTGCAACCTCAGATTGGACCACTTCGATCGGACTACTTCGGCGGACTTCCATTCGGATGCGGGGGGACGAAGCTCAGGTTGTACTGGACCAGTATGCAACACGGCACGCGAAGACTTGCGGCGCACCGGACTGCTACGAGCCGCTGCGGTCCACCGCGTTGAGAAACTCGAGCGAGAAGTTGTCCAGCCGCACGCCCATCTCGCGCACGCGGTTCAAGAATTGATTGTAGGCGATCACCGCCGGAACGGCCACGAACAAACCCGCCGCCGTGGTGATCAACGCTTCGGCGATGCCCGGACCCACCGCGCGTATGCTGGCCGCGCCCGCATTCCCCAGCCCGAGGAACGCTCCCATGATGCCCCAGACCGTGCCAAACAGTCCAACGAAAGGAGCCACCGCGCCTGCCGTCGCCAGCCAGTTCAAGTTCTGCTCGAGCTCGCTCAGTTGCTGCGCCGCGGCGATCTGCAAGGCTCGCGTTACCGAGGCCGGATTGCGCACCGGCCCGCCGGTGTCCTTCGACTGCGACATGGCCTCATGGAATCCCGCCTCGAAGACTGCCTTCAGCGGATGCGGCGGAAAGTTGTCGAGCAGCACGTTAAAATCGGCCATGGTGCGCGCCTTGCGAAACGCGCTCAGAAATTTCTCGCCCTGCGTTCGCAGCGAGCCGAAGCGCTGCCACTTCACATAAATGATGGCCCAGGAAAGCACCGAGAAGCCCAGCAGCACCAGCAAAACAAATTTGGCGACAGGACCGGTCTGCACCAGCAGGTCAAATACGCTGCCCTGTATGGGCGCGGCCGCCTCGCTGGGAATTTCGGTTTGTAGGAAGAAGAAAAACAAATTCACTGCGTGCACCGCCGCCGGGGGGAAGACTCAGCCCCCAAAGTAGCACGTTGAAAAAAGCAGCGTCAATTCAACTCGGCGGCAAGCTGCGAAAGGCGCGCCATTGTGCCTAACAAGGCACGGAGCGAGGCTTCGACGACGCCCCGCCGACGAAACGCCAAGCCGCGCATAGACGCGGGCCGGTTCATTTCCTATACTCCTTAGCATGAGCGCGGAGAACAGTGAACTGCTGCCAGACCAACTTTTGGAAGTCTTGCGGCGGCATTGGGGATACAGCTCGTTCCTGCCGTTGCAGGACCGCATCGTGGAGAGCCTGCTGGCCGGGCGCGACGCCTGTGTGGTGATGCCCACGGGCGGCGGCAAGTCGCTTTGCTACCAGTTGCCAGCGGCTCTGCGGCCTGAGCAGACCGTGGTGGTGATCTCGCCGCTGATCGCGCTGATGCAGGATCAAGTCGCGCAGCTCGACTTGATGGGCATCTCAGCCGCCGCGATCAACAGCACGTTCAGCGAGGCCGAGCGCGGCAAAGTGATGCGCCAGGCAACCAAGGGCGCGTATCGCCTGCTCTACCTTTCGCCCGAGCGGCTGGCGCGGGAGGACACCACGGGCTGGCTGCGGCAAGTGCCGGTGTCCCTGTTCGCCATCGACGAAGCGCACTGCATCTCGGAATGGGGCCATGAGTTCCGGCCTGACTACCGCCAACTCAGCAGCCTGCGCGCCAACTTTCCGGACTGCGCCATTGCCGCGTTCACCGCCTCGGCCACGCGCCGCGTGCGGCATGACATCATCGAGCAACTGCAACTGCGCGCGCCGGACAAGTACATCGCCAGCTTCCATCGCCCCAATCTGCGCTACCTCGTGCGCCAATGCACGTCGCGCGAACAGCCCGGCCTGCTGCGCAGCGTGCTCCAGCGGCATAGCGGCGCAAGCATCATTGTCTATGAGCCGACCATCGCGCGCGTCGAGGGCACCACGGACTGGCTGAATCAGCAGGGCATACCGACTACGTCCTACCACGGCAAGATGGGCGCGGCCACGCGGCGCGACAATCAGGAGCGCTGGATGTCCGACGAGGTCCGCGTGCTGGTGGGGACGCTGGCCTTTGGACTCGGCATCAATAAGCCCGGCGTGCGCGCCGTGGTGCATACGTCGCTGCCGAAGTCCATCGAGCAGTATTACCAGGAGGCGGGACGCGCCGGTCGCGATGGCCAACCCGCCGATTGTATTCTGCTCTGGCAGAAGCGCGACGCGGGCTTGCTTGCGCATTTCAACGAACAGATTCAGGACGCTGACGAACGTGAGCGCGCCTGGCAGCGCTATCATGAAATCCGAGACTTCGCCGAGCGTCCCCAGTGCCGCCACCGGCGCATCTGCACGCATTTTGGCGAGACGCCCAAGTGGAGCATGTGCAGCGCCTGCGACGTCTGCGGCCAGAACCCCGAGTGGCTGGTTGATGTTTATGGCATGAGCACGACGCAGAGCAAGTCGCGCAAGCGCAAGCGTGGCGCGACTGCCGCGACGACAGCGTCAGCGCCGAAGAAAGATTCACCGAGATACCCCGCCGGACCCCCTGCCGAGTTGG
This sequence comes from Acidobacteriota bacterium, assembly GCA_009691245.1. Taxonomy (NCBI): domain Bacteria; kingdom Pseudomonadati; phylum Acidobacteriota; species Acidobacteriota bacterium. Next base: position 18,817 of record SHUM01000050.1, read on the forward strand.
CCGCCAGCCAACGGTCCCAGCCTGCGGAGAGCAGCACACGCCGTCATGCCGACCGGCCCGCCACGCGTTCCGCCGATTGGCCTGCGGAGCAGCACCCGCTCGCCCCCGTTTACGCCGCCTCGCTTGAACAGTCTGCGCCCGCCGCCGAGCCGGATCACGAACTGCGCGAACACCTGCGCGCATGGCGGCGCAAGCTGGCGCACGAAAAGGGCATCCCGGCCTTCATCATCATGCACGACCGCTCGCTCGACGAAATCTGCCAGCTCCGCCCGCGCGCGCCCGCCGAACTGCTGGAAGTCTTCGGCTTCGGCGAACGCAAAGTAGCCGCCTACGGCGCACAGATCATCGCCGCGCTGGAGGAGTTTTTGAATCGGAAATAGGCGATCAGGCGTGATTCAGCTCGTGGCGGAGTACCATCAGTTAACCGGTGCGCAGCGGCAGGCAGGCGTAGGTGTGTCCGTCATTGTCAACAAACTCCACTTCAAACACTCCGTCAGCCAGTTGCTGCACCACGGTTTCAACCTGCCCGCGGAGCAATTCGTGCGCCGACTGGTCCTCCAGAAGTGCAACAACGTCGAGTAAATTCGGTGTTTGTTGAATGCACACATCAATCCCAATCAAATGGACAAGCTTCTCGTAGAAACTGAAGCGTACTGGTCAGGTGCCAGTAACTCCTAATCCCATGGATAGCTTGAAAGCCAAGCTCCCTTAGTAAGTATTCTACATTCTGGGCCTCTTGGCTGGTAAGCCCGATTGCACTACCGAAGATTTGCTGCTCTCGGTTTTTTGTTGATCTTATCAAGCGAGAGAGGTTGGTCTTATCATATCCAAAGCCGAGAAAACAGATTCTTTCAGCTGAATCAATAATTCTTCCAGCAAGTTCGAACTCCTCAGTGGGTTGGTCCTCATGAATGATCCGAATTCCCTTTGCCCCGTTGAGTACTCTCTGATCGCTATGGTCCGCGTTGTATGCGAATTCGTCCTTACCCATTCCAGGCAAGTCCCATAACTTTCCATGAAGATGAACGATAGGAATGGATTGCAGGGCGGCCGCACAATCCTCACAGGACTTCTGATACTTGTTCATAAGCGCCGTTAGCAAAAACTGTTCAAGACTTCGATCGTAGTTGAAGGTCAAAACAGCGATCTGATTTTCTTGGAATAATTCAAATGAACTGTTCAGTTTTCCAAACAGGTAGCGGTACCAATTGTCAGCATCCTCTTTGAACAAAACAGGAATCTGTTCGTGGGGAATCAATCGATACGCGATTGCAGCTTTTCCAATCTCAAGGAAGTCAGTCCTGTGCTCCAGAAAGGCGTCCACAGATTGCGCCGCGGAATACTTCAATTCACGGCGAAACTTATGAATCATCTCTCCCGGGAAGTTGCATCCGAGCAGCTTCTGATAAAAATTTTGATCTGGGTTGGACTCCGTATCAAACATGGATTTCGTCAATTCCCAACCCGAAGGGAAACCATACGTCCTACTTGCACCAGCTCCGAGAACGAGGACCAATTTACGAGAGATCATAAACTCGCCGACCGTTTGCCGTGATGGGCACTGTGACTGATTCTAACAACACACAATCCCATGGTGAGTTACATTCCAGCAATTTGTATTGAGGCTAATAAATGTTCGAGTTGCCCCACCGCGTCCTGCGGGCGGGCGGTGGTGCGCAGCTTCAACATGCCCGTTGGGGTGAATTGCGCGGCGGGATTCTTGCGCAGATAGTCCATTAGGCGCGTGGGGTCGGCGGCGGAGTCGGGTTGGAACTGGATGGCCAGCGTGTCGCGTTTGCGCTCGATGGAGACGATGCGCAGCGGTTCGGCCAGCAGCTTCAGTGTGGCGTAAAAAAGCAGGTTCTTGGCCGGCTCGGGCGCGGCGCCGTAACGGTCGGTGAGTTCCTGCTCGATCGACTGCTTCTCTTCAGCAGTGCGCAGCGAGCTGAGTTTTTTGTACATGCGCAGGCGCTGGTGCTCCTCGGGAATGTAGGCGGGCGGGATGCGGATGTCCAGGCCCAGGTTGATGGTAGTGGTCAGCTTCGGCGTCTCCTTCTCGCCGCGCAGCTCGCGCACGGCGGACTCCAGCATCTGCGTGTACATCTCCAGGCCAATGGCGTTGACGTGGCCGTGCTGCTGCCCGCCGAGCAGGTTCCCTGCGCCGCGCAACTCCATGTCCAGCGCGGCCACGCGGAAGCCGGAGCCCAGGTCAGTGAACTGCCGCAGCGCGGAGAGACGCTTGCGCGCGATGGGCGTCAGCTCCTTTTCAGAGGGCACCAGCAAGTACGCATACGCCCGGCGATTCGAGCGGCCCACGCGCCCGCGCAACTGATAGAGCTCGGACAGGCCCATGCGGTCCGAGCGGTTGATGATGATGGTGTTGGCGAGGGGAATGTCGAGGCCGTTCTCGACAATGGTCGTAGCCACCAGCACATTAGTTTTGTGCTGCACAAAATCGTACATGACTTTTTCGAGATGCCGCTCGTTCATCTGCCCGTGCGCCATGCCGATGCGCGCCTCGGGGACCATCTCCTGGATGCGCGACGCCAGCGCTGGAAGCGAATCGATGCGATTGTGAACCACGTACACTTGCCCGCCACGCTCGAGTTCTTGTAGCACCGCATTCTTGATAAGCGAGTCAGTGAACGGCGCGACCACGGTCTGAATGGCCAGCCGGTCGCGCGGCGGCGTCTCGATGACGCTCATGTCGCGCAGCCCGGCCAGCGCCATGTGCAGCGTGCGCGGAATGGGCGTGGCCGAAAGCGACAGCACATCCACCGAACTGCGCATGGCCTTGATGCGCTCCTTGTGGCGCACGCCGAAACGCTGCTCTTCGTCCACGACTAACAACCCCAGATCGTGGAAGATGACATCTTTCGAGAGCAGACGGTGTGTGCCCACCACCACGTCCACCGTGCCCGCCTCCAGATCGCGCAGCACGGGCTTCTGTTGCGCGGCGGTGCGGAAGCGGCTGAGCAGCTCCACGCGAATGGGAAACGCGGCGAAGCGCTGCCGGAAGGTTTCATAGTGTTGGAAAGCCAGCACCGTGGTGGGAGTGAGGATGGCCACCTGCTTGTGATTGTGCGCCGCGCGAAACGCCGCGCGCATGGCCACTTCCGTCTTGCCGTACCCCACGTCGCCGCAGACCAGGCGATCCATGGGGTGCTCGCGGGTCATGTCGGAAGAAACATCCTTGATGGCGCGCGCCTGATCGGGCGTCTCGTCGAAATCAAACGACTCTTCAAACTCGCGCTGCCAGTGGTCATCAGGCGGATAGGCGAAGCCTTCGGCGGCCTCGCGCTCGGCGTAAAGCTTGAGCAGCTCGCCGGCCATCTCCTCCATGGATTTCTTGATGCGCGTTTTGGTCTTGCCCCAGGTGATGCCGCCCAGACGGTCGAGCGGCGGGCGCGCGACCTCGCCGGTCTTGTCATCCAGGCCCGCGCCCATGCCGTGATATTTCTGAATCAGGTCGAGCCGGGTGAGCGGGACGTAGAGCTTGTTGGCGTCCTTGTACTCGAGTTCCATGAACTCGGTGGTCACACCCTCGGAGACAATCTCCTTGAGCCCGTGGTAGCAACCGACGCCGTGATGGGCGTGAACAACGTAGTCGCCAGGGTCAAGGTCGCGCAGGTCAGAGAGAAACGCCGAGACCTGCGAGCGCGATGGCGGTGGCGGCGCCACGGCGGGCGAAGTGTCAAAAATGTCCGCATGGCCAAACAGCGCGATGCGCTCGCCGGGCAGCGTAAAGCCGTGCGCGGCGATTCCGGTGCCGAGCCAGCAGACCGGTAGTGCGATATCTTCATCGGTGAGTGACTCACCGGACGTTTTTTCGAGCAGGCGGAAGGGAACCTTCTCTTCGGTGAACAACTCGGCCAGCCGCTCGGTTTCTCCGGAGCTGCCGGTCAGGATCACGGCGCGGAACTGGCCCTCCAGCAGCTTGCGCAGCTCGGCGAAGAAGATCGGGAGATTGCCGTGGAAATTAATCGCCAGTTGCGACGCGAATGAGAAAACGGTTGCGGGCGGCGCGGGGTCAAGGCCCGAGAGGCGCACGGCGGGCTGGCCCTTTAGCTTGCCGCGCAGATCATCCCAGGTAATGTAGAAACTGCTTGGCGCGGCGATGGGGCGGGCTTTCTCAGCGTTCTCGGCAGCAGCCGCGGCGGCGGCTTCAGCGGCCTCGGCGTGCTCGGATTCGAGCATGGTCCACAGCCGCTCCATCTCGCGCTGCAACTCGGCGGGCTCATCGAGGAAATACACCGCTTCCAGGCACAGGTCACCGACAGTGTGATGCAGCGGCTGGACCAATGGCAGCAGAAATTCCCAGCCGGGGAATGGCTCGCCGGTAACGTAAGTTTCGTAGTCGAAGGCGGAAGGGCCGAGCGTGGCGGCGAGTTTTTCGAGCAGGTCCTTGAGCACTGGAAACTCGGTGAGCGGCGGCAGGTCCACGTGGTCGCGTCCGCCGACCGAGCGCTGCGTATCCACGTCGAACTCTCGCAGCGACTCGACTTCATCGCCGTTCAACTCCATGCGCACGGGGCGTCGCGCCTCGGCGGGGAAGATGTCCAGGATGCCGCCGCGCTGCGAGAACTGCCCCGGCATCTCGACCGGATCGTGGCGCGTGTAGCCGGCCGAGTCCAGATGCGCGAACAATTCCTCGAGATCAACCTGCTCGCGACGATGAATGGTGCGCGCCAGGCGCTGATAGAATTTTGGCGGCTCCACGCGGCTGGCCAGCGCGGCGATGGGCAGCACCACAATGGACGCTTCGCCGCGCGCCAGCTTGCCCAGTCCCTGCGCGCGCTTCTCGCTGATGTCGGCGTGCGGCGAGAGGCCTTGATAGGGGCGGATGTCATGCGTGGGGATGAAGACGGGCGCGGGCGCGCCGAGAAGTTTGGTCCACGCCGTCATGATGTCGAGCGTCTGCTCGGCATCGCGGTTCGATTGCGTGACGTAGAGTAGCGGCAGACCCATCTGCTGTTGCATCAGCACAGCGAGCAGCGCGCGCGCGGGCGCGACCAACCCCGTGGCGTGCAGCGGAACATCAGAGGCAGTTGGCTTGAATCCCGGCGCGGAGACGTCGAGCGCAGCCAGCAGGCGTCGGAACTCGGCGCTGCGCGCAACGTCCTGAAACAGTTTGATAAGCGGACTCTTTCGCATGGTCCTCGATCGCGCGCAAACACGAATAGGCCTCGCCAGCGCCCCGCCGCGGAAATTCCGCTGCGCGTCGCTCGCCAGACCGAAAACAATTTCACTTATATATTACAGGTTTACTCGGCCTTGCTGTGGGGTTCGGGGATTTCCAGGTCCTTGCAAATCTTGCGAGCAAGGAATTCATTGATTTCGCGGTGCCGGGGAACTGTGGAGGATTTGCGGGTTTTGCGGTTAATGTAAACGGTGTGATTTCCGCCTTCGCGGAAAACTCACAGCCATGTTTTTCCAAATGCTTCTCTAGATCGCGCCGCTTCATAGAGAAGTAATGGGAACGGACTCGCGGATTACGTCCTGGCCGCGCAACTCATCCTCGGCTAACGCCCGATTGGATTCCAGAGTCAATGCGATGGCTTCCTGAAGGTTGTCTCGAACCTCTTGGAGCGTCGCTCCCTGGGTGTTGGCGCCGGGCAACTCTTCGACAAATCCGAGGTAGCCTTCAGGAACTTTCTCGAAGACCGCGGTGAATTCAAGTTTCATGGCGAACCTTTGAAAATACTATAGCACTGGCAGTGCGGGCAGTGCGCTATAATGCCGGACATTGCGGTAGTCATCATGTGGAACGGAGGACCGTTATGAAGAAGAGAGTTTTGGCAGTGTTGATGTTGTTGGCGATGGCAGGCGGGACAGCTCAGATGGGCCGGGCGCAGCAGAATATTGATGCCACGTTGCAGAAGCTGGTGGGGGATTGGGCGCAGGACTTCGCGAAGACGCAGCCGGTGCCGAAGCCCACGCCGCAGTCGCGCGTCCACCACTGGAAGATGAACGGGTCGGGCAAGATGTCGCATTACCTGAGCACTACCGAGGCCGATGGCAAGAAGATTCAGACCGAGATGCAGACCGACGATTACTCCGGCAGGGAGTATGCCGACAACCTGCCCGGGCAGAAGAGCAAGTTCCGCATAATTGACGCGTTCACCATCCAGCAGATTCGCACCGACAAAGACGGTCAGATTCTCCGCTTCCTGGAGCGCAGCATCTCACCGGACGGCAAGACGCTGACCATCAAGCAGGTCTCCACCGACGAAAAAGGCAAAGGCGAGCACCAGATTCAGGTGTATCACAAGCAGTAAGGGAACTTGGGTTCTGGGTACGGGTTAGAGTAGTTGTTTGGCGAGTTCGACCAAGACGTGCCCCGCCGCTGCTCCACCTGCACTTTCGACAATTTTACGCAAGGAGTACAGGCATTCTCGGATTATCGAAGACTTAGGTTTAGGGGATATTACCTGCGCTTCAAGCGTTGAAAGTTCTGCATTTAGTTCTTTTCTATCTTCATCATTGAGAGGAAGTTCATTTTCTTTCGCTCGGACGAACTTTAACAACGCTTCAATACCCTGAAGGTCAACAGATTGCTCGTTGATTTGGATCGGATTCTGGCTACCTTGCTGAACCTGGGGGTTGATCACCGTCCCGAAAAAATTCGTAACATTTTGGGGTGTTTCTGTCGCCGACAATTTTTCCTGATTGCTAAAGAGTAGTCCTTCGCCGAAGATCCCCTTCTCTTCAAGAGTCAAAGTCCAATTCAAAATGATAGTGCGCACAGACTCTAATATTTGCGTGAGCGTGGTTACAGGGAGAATAAGCGTAACTTGTGTTTGAAAGTCTATTGCCTTACTTAGTATTGCTGCTTGCTCGGGGGGGGGGGGGGGGGGGGGGGGGG
>SHUM01000051.1 GCA_009691245.1 Acidobacteriota bacterium
AGTTAGTGCGAATGCGGGATGTTGGATCAAAGGAGACCTTGCCAAATGAACTGTGTACCAATTGCTTCTGCTCGAATGTAGCGGGTTCTCTGCCGTTATTGAATAAGTAATCGTTTGCCCGGCGACGCCACTGCGGGGAGCTGGCAACATAGAAATAAAACTTGTCCGCCACTAGCGGGCCGCCAAAGTCGCCACCGAACTCGTTGCGGTTGTCCTTGTTCTTGTCTTCTTGAACATAACTGACCTTGGTAATATCAACGGGATCCAATAGCAGGCGCTGGATCGGGCCGGCGCTCAGCTTATTCCCCGCGAGGTAGTACCACAGGCTGCCGTGGAACTGACTGCCGCCGCTTTTGGTAACCGCGCTGAGCACGCCGCCCATCGCGCTGCCGTACTCGGCTTCCACGCCGCCGGTCTTCACTTGGACTTCCTTCACGAACTCCAGAGTCGCGTTCTGGCGAGAGCGGCCATTGACCGCGCTGTTGGTGGAGATGCCGTCGATGTTGAACTGGTTCTCGCCGCTCGAAGCTCCGTTCACCTGGAAGCCGCCCTCGATGCCCACGATGTTGCCGAAGCTGTCCACGCCGGAAGTAACCGACGGGGAAGTTAGCAGCAAGGCTTGGAAGCTGCGTCCCTTCGGCAGTCGCGCGATCTCGTCTGCCGAGATTGTGTGCCCCACCGTCGTGCTGGTCAAGTCGATCTGCGGAGAGGATTCGACGACCGTAACGGCCTGCTCGAACTGGCCCTCCTGCAAGCTGATGTCCGCGCGCAGCGTCTTGCCCAGCGCGAGGCTCACGTTAGCGATCTCGGACGGCGCGAAGCCGGTCATTTCATACTTCACCGAATACACGCCGGGCGGAATGGAGCGCACGTAAAACGTCCCCGAGCTATCCGTCGTAGCATTGAACGTACGTCCAGAATCTTTGTCTGTCGCGGTAACGGCGGCGCCTGCAATGACAGCGCCGCTTGGATCTTTCGCCGTGCCGGTGAGCGTGCCGCCCGTTTCCTGCGCCTACAACGCGGCTGTCCCCGCCACGAGCATGGAGAACAGAACTGACAACCCCAGATTCCTGATGCCTGACCGAATTTGAACCTACATGGTTTCCTCCCTGATTCTTCAGTCCGCTACGGTTTCGAACGGACTTTCTGACCTACATGAATCAAAACCTAGCGGCCGTATTCTGCCGGAACTTGCGGCTTGTCAACCACTATTATGTTTTGTCATATGGCCGGGATTGTTCCGAATTTAAAATTGAGCCGGGCGAGCCGACTTCCCGCCGCCCGGCACAGCGCCAGTGCATGATTCCGCGGCGGTGGTCATGTCGTGGGGGGGGGGCATGGTGGTATAGTTGGAAGATTTCGCTGCCCGCCGCCAGGATCGCCGCCGGGTAGTTTGAGGTATGCTGATATTCTGGCCCAGCGAGGGATGGGGAGGGTTCATGAAGGGTGTGGTTCTGGCAGGAGGCTTAGGCACGCGGCTGCTCCCGCTCACCAAGATTACCAACAAGCATCTGCTGCCTGTCTACAACGAGCCGATGATCTACTTCCCGTTGCGCACGCTGGTGGACGCGGGTATTCGCGAGATACTGCTCGTAACCGGCGGACAGAACGCCGGAGACTTTCTTCGCCTCCTCGGCAATGGCGAGGCCTTCGGCCTGCGTCTGCTGAACTACGCTTATCAAGCTGGAGAAGGCGGCATCGCCGACGCGCTGCGCCTGGCCGAACCGTTCGCCGATGGCGAACCCATTTGCGTGATCCTCGGTGACAACATTATCGAGAAGCCTATCGGCCATATTGTCGATGAAGTACGCAAGAAGCCCGATGGCGCGCACATTATCCTTAAGGAAGTGCATGACCCCAGCCGATTCGGAGTGCCGGTGTTTGAAGGCGGCAAGCAGACTGGCCGCATTATCCGCATCGAGGAGAAGCCCGCCGATCCAGCATCCAACTTCGCTGTCATTGGCATCTACTTCTACGACGCGAGTGTCTTTGAGCGCATCAAGACACTGGCCCCTTCGGGCCGCGGCGAGCTGGAGATCACTGACTTGAATAACAGTTACCTGGCGGAAGGCAAACTCACACACAGCGTACTCGATGGCTGGTGGACTGACGCGGGTACTTTTGAGTCACTTCGCGTGGCAAGTAACTTAGTCGCCGAGTCAGTCGAGGCACTACAGTCCGCCGGGAATGCGCCAGCGCTTAAGTAGCTCATCGTATAATAAAAGCGAGGACCTTTGAGCGATCATCAAATTGGTTCCATGACTGGCCAGAGTGGCGGGTCGGCATCTGGTGTCGGCGCGCGCGCGCTGCGCCGCATCACCCGCCGTATCATTCCTTACTTATTCATCCTGTACATCATCGCTTTTCTGGATCGCGTCAACGTCTCCTATGCCGCGTTGCAGATGACCGCCGACCTGGGCTTCTCGCCCGAGGTATTCGGTTTCGGCGCAGGCATCTTTTTTATCGGCTACTTCCTGCTGGAAATACCGGGCGCAATTCTAGTGGAGCGCTGGAGCGCCCGCAAGTGGATCGCGCGCATCTTGATTAGCTGGGGCATCGCCACCATAGTGATTGGCTTTGTGAATACCGCTCCGCAGTTCTATGCCGCGCGCTTCTTTCTGGGCATGGCCGAAGCAGGTTTCTTCCCGGGCATGATCGTTTATCTTACTCACTGGTTCCGCGCGGAGGATCGCGCCAAGGCCGTGGCGCTGTTCATGTCCGCTATCCCCGTCTCCAACATCATCGGAGCGCCGGTCTCCGGTCTCATACTCGGCATCAACTGGTGGGGGATCGAGGGCTGGCGCTGGATCTTTATTCTGGAAGGCCTGCCCGCCGTACTGTTTGGATTCGTTACTCTCTACTATCTCACGGACCGCCCACAGCAGGCCGCTTGGTTGCCTGATGATGAGAAAGCCTGGATCATCGGTGAGTTGGAGCGTGAGAAGCGCGAGAAGGAAAGCCGCCAGCACTTATCAATCCTACAAGCGCTCCGCTCGACGCCCGTACTGCTGCTGGCATTGACTTACTTCCTCGCAGTAACTGGAAGTTACGGAATCGGCATCTGGTTCCCTACCATGCTGAAGCAGCTTTCGGGGATGAGTAACTTGAGTGTCTCAATCATTGCCGCTATTCCCTATGTGTTCATGCTGCTGGCGATGCTATTCGTCGGCTGGTCGTCGGACCGCCGTCGCGAACGTCGCTGGCATACCGCCATCCCCATGTTCGTCGCCGGGACCATGCTGGGCTTAAGCGTCGCGCTGCGTTCCAACACCATGGCCGCCATGATCATGCTGATCATCGCCATGGCCTGTATGTGGACCTTCGCACCTACCTTCTGGGCGCTGCCCACTTCCATCCTCACGCAGGCGGCCGCGGCTGCGTCCATCGGCTTCATTAATTCCATTGGCAATCTGGGCGGCTTTGCCGGACCCTACGTACTGGGTTTCTTCGAGAAACGAACAGGTTCCACCGCTACGGGACTCAGTTGCATTGTCGTCGCATTGATCCTCGGCGGTATCGTAGTGCTGCGCCTTCACCCGCAGACTGGTAATATACAGAAGTCAGTGAGTAACGATTAGTCCATGCAACCTGTTTCACAAGTTCAGTCCTATTATTTCAATCTAAGGAGATCACACCATGAAGACCGTAATGAGCCGCAACACCTTCCTATCAGTGGCCGCCATTGGACTGTTTTTCGCCGGTTGGGCCGTGGGCAAGGAAGACTTCCAGACACAGAAGTCCATGATCCACTGTGCTGCATGGACCGCCAAGGACGGGCTTACGCAGGCCGAGTTCAACACTTTCAAGGCTGGCCTCGCCAAGCTCCCCGACATGTTCCCTGGCCTGCAGCGCATCTGGGCGGGCAAGCTCGGTTCCGACGTTGAATTCAACGGAGAGAAGCGCACTCACGCCATCGCCCTGGAGTTCGATAGTCTCAAGTCCAAGCGGGCCTACTCGGAATCCAAGCGCCGCCCGGAGTGGCAGGCCCTGTTCTCCACCGTCCGCAAGCCCGGCTCCAGCAGCTTCGACTTAGTAGGGGAATAAGTCCCAAACTAGTGAGTAGCTAGTAGTGAGTCAGAAGTAGTAAGTGGGGGACGAAGCTGAGTAACTGTCACCTTGCACATACCACTAACAGTATGTTGGAAATCAGGGAAAGCGTATGTTGGAAAACTGTTAGTGAGTGTCATTCCGAGCGCAGCGAGGAATCTGCTTTTTTCCGCATGGCGCAAAGCAAATTCCTTGCTGCGCTCGGAATGACAATGTTAAAAGCCTGTTGACAACCTGCCCAACTTGTCGGTTCCCACCCTATGCGTGACAGTGCCGCGCGCGTCAGCGAGCGGACACGTTTGCGCTGCCACAATGTTTACTGTCACAGCACGGCATGAATTCAGGCGCTGGTTTTCCAGTTCGGGCATCGTACACCGCCGACCGTGTCCGCTTGCTGACGCGCGCGGCACTGTCACGCGCTTATGCGTCTTCGCTCGAGTAGGTGGGGAACTGCGGGCCGATGAAGCGGATGCCGATCATCTTGGCGCCGTCTTCGGTGGTGTACTGGCGCATTACTTCGCCGCGCGTCAGAAACGGCGCTTGGCCGAAGGACCCGGTGTTGCGGCGGTAAATTTCAATATCCATCTCGCTGCCGACGGGCACGTCGTGAGTGCAAGGGAAGGAGCAGCCGCCGCGGCTGACGTCGCTTGAGGTCGTGGATTCGGAAAACTCAGCGCCCGCCGCGTTGCGCCCGCGGATGCGGACTTCCAGCGAGACGCCGATGCGGTGCTGCCGCCGCTGATCGTTAATCATCGCTGTGCTCCTGGTCCATCGCTGTGCTCCTGTAAGACGTCGAACATCAATGCCGAACGCCAATGAGGGTATTGTGGCATGATGACGACCCGGTCCGCTCGCTGACGCGCGCGGCACTGTCACAAGTAAACTACTCATCATCACCGGAGTCATCGCCATCGGCGCTGGCGGGCGCGGTCAGGTCGTCTTCACCGGCCTTCTTGTCGGCATCTTCATTGGCCAGATAGTTTTGGACCTTCAGCAATGTGCGGCCCAGCGAGGGCAGGTAGCCGGTCCACTCGCCGCTGGTGGTCGCGTCCTTGGCGATGAGCATTTGCATGCCCTGGAGCTTTGAGTCGAGGTCGTCAATGTAGTGCAGCAGCAGCGCCTCGGGGAACATGGGGAGCTTCGGCGAGCCAAACTCGTACTGGCCGTGGTGGCTGATGATGAGGTGCTCCAGCAGAATCTGCAGCCGCTTCGGGAACTCCGGCAACTGGCGCAGCTTGTCGTGGAGGATTTGAATCTCCAGAATCATGTGCCCCAGCAACTGGCCGTGCGAGGTGTACTGGATGGACCGCGAGTAGGACATCTCGTAAATTTTGCCGAGGTCATGCAGGATGACGCCGCTGACGACCAGGTCGCCATCGAGCGTGGGATAGTTCTGCAACACCAGCCGCGCCAGCCGCGCCAGCGACAGCACATGCTCCAGAAGTCCGCCGAGAAATGCATGGTGCATGGACTTGGCCGCCGGAGCGCGCTTCAGCCGGTCGGCGATTTCTGGGTCGCCCAGGATCAATCCGAATAGATCGCGCAGCGGCTGCCGGTCGAGGCTGGCCACCACCGCCTGCAACTCCTGCCACATCTCTTCGGGGTCGCGCTCGGAGTGCGGGAAAAAATCGGCCACGTCCACATCATTGTCGGGAACTTTTTTGATGCGATGGATGGTGAGTTGGGGCTTGTTGCGGAAGACCTGCACCGCGCCCTTCACCTTCACGAAGTCGTCACGCTCGAACAGCGGTAGCAGTTCGGCGACGTTCTCCCATATCTTGGCTTCCATCTCACCGGACTTGTCGGAGAGGATCAGAGAGAGATAGCCTTCGCCGGTTTTCTTGTAGCGCAGGTCTTTCGTCTGGACCAGGAAGGCCGAGACGATCACGGTGTTGGGCTGGAGGTCGCGGACGTAAAGTTCTTTCATGAATGGTCGACTATTGAGCCGCGGGCGCCGCTGCCGCGGTTACCGGGAGAGCCGCGCCGGAATCGACGTAGCCGCCCTTTACCTGGATGAAGCTTTCCGTCCGTAACTGAGTGAGATACACTCGCAGGGCCGGCTGCACACGCTGCAGGTAGAGCTTCTCGTGGACGCGCGATTCCACTTCGCTCAACTGCGGCTCACCGCCCGAGGAGCGATCGAGCAGCTTCAGGATCATGTATCCGAAGCGCGTTTCGATGATGTCGGAGACGTCGTTCTTCTGGAGTTTGGCGACGACAGCTTCGAGTTCAGGCGACATGGAGCCTTTTTCGATGAAGCCGATCTCGCCGCCTCGGCTGGCCGTGGCATCGTCGGAGTACTCGCGCGCCAGCGCGGCGAAGTCGCCGTCCTTGCCGCGGGCTTTTTCGAGCGACTCTTCGGCGCGCTTGCGCAGCGCGGGCAACTCCTCTTCCTTCTTCTCTTCGGTGGCGACCAAAATCTGCGCCAGCGTTACACCCTCGGGCCGGGTGAACTCGCCCTTGTTGGCTTCAAAGTACGCCTTGATCTCTTCCGGTTTGATCTGCACGCGGCCGCCCACTTCGCGCTGGATCACCCATTGCGTCAGAATGTTGTCGCGCATGTTGGACTTGAAGTCTTCATAAACCATGCCCTGCTTGGTGACGGCCTCTTCGAGCGCCTCCATGCTTTCCAGCTTCATGTTCTGGCGGATCTCGTCCAGTCGCTTGATCACATCCGTGTCCGCGTTGAGCGCCAGATCGCTGGCCTTCTGCACCAGCAGTTGATGATCGAGCAACTCGCGCAGCACGTTGGCCGACTGCTCCTTGTAACGCGCCTCCAGATCGAGGCCCGTGGCGCCGGATTGCTGCAACTCGCCGCGCAGACTGTCCAGGCTGCGGCGGTACTCGGAGAGCACGATCACGCGGTCGTTCACCTGCGCGATGATTTCTTCAATCACCTCAGCGCGGGTTACGCCCGCAATGCCGAAGGCAATCAGCATCGCCAGCGCGACGAAAGAAATTTTTCGGATAAGGGAATAACTATTAGTTTTCATGGCAAATTCAGTATAGTTGACCCTCCATCGTCCCGCAATCACTTTTAGGTTAAGGTAATGGCCCGTTGGGGTGCCTCCGCGTACCTCTGTGTCCTCTGTGGTTCCAATTCTCTCAACCACATAGGACACAGAGGTACGCAGAGGCTCGGACTTAAGGACGCTACCAGGCTCACCTTTCGGGGTAGTCAGGTATAATTTTTGCTATGCCACCTCCAATAAATGAAAAGCTCTTAACCCACAATGAAGCGCGCGTGCTGGGCTGCCTGATCGAGAAGGAAGCCACCACGCCGGACAACTATCCGCTCTCGCTCAACGCGCTGACCAATGCGTGCAATCAGAAATCAAACCGCGATCCGGTGATAGAGTTGGACGAGCAGGCCGTGCGCGACGCCCTGCGCGGGTTGAGCGACTTGCGGATGGCCGGCAGCACCAGCTCCGCCGACAGCCGCGTCGCGAAGTACGAGCACAGCCTCGGCGAGGCGTTTAATTATCAACGCATGGAGTACGCGCTGATGTGCGTCCTGCTGCTGCGCGGCCCGCAGACGCCCGGCGAGCTGCGCGGCCGCGCCGAGCGGCTGTTCCAGTTCGAGAGTCTTGATCAGGTCCATTGCGGCCTGAATCTGCTGATGCGCCGCGAGCCGTCGCAGGCCAAGGTGCTGCCGCGCCAGCCCGGAACGAAGGAGTCGCGCTACGCGCATCTGCTCTGCGGCGATATCGACGTGTCAGCATGGGAAACCGCCGTGGCGGTGTCCGCCCCTGTTTCCGCCGATGCCGAGCGCATCGTCAAGCTGGAAGAAGAAGTCGCCGCGCTGCGCACCGAAGTGGGCGAGATGCAGCAACAGCTCGCCGACTTCCGCAGCCAGTTCAGCTAGACTGTGGGTGGCACGTCTGGGTCCAGTCGAAACGTGGAGGTGGCTATGCCGAACAAGCTCATCAAGACTGCCGGGGCGGCAGGCGCGTTCCTGTTGATCTCTGTCGCCACCGCAGCAGCGCAGACGCCGCCCGAGGTCTTCCACTTGCAGGAAGCCACCATTGACCAGATTCACGCCGCGTTCAAGGCCAGGCGCATCACCTGCCGCGAACTCGTCGGCCATTACCTGAAGCGCATTGAAGCCTACGATCAGGCGGGGCCGAAGCTGAACGCGTTGCAAACCGTCAACCGCCGCGCTCTGGATGAAGCCGACCGGCTTGACGCAGCCTATCGCGCCGGCGGTTCAGTTGGCCCGCTGCACTGTATTCCGGTGTTGGTTAAGGATCAGGTGGAGACCAGCGATATGCCCACCACCTATGGCTCCGTGCTCTTCAAGGATTTCGTTCCCCAGCGCGATGCGACCGTGGTGAAGAAGCTGCGCGCGGCCGGTGCGCTGATCATGGGTAAGACCAATATGGGCGAATTCGCTTCCGGCTACGTGGGTTCTGGTTTTGGCATTGCGCGCAACGCCTATGATCCCTCGCGCAGCCCGAGCAGTTCTTCCAGCGGCAGCGGATCGGGCGTGGCTGCCAACTTCGCCGTTGTGGCGATCGGCGAGGACACCGGTGGGTCCATTCGTGGACCGGCCGCTTATGGGAGCGCCGTGGGGCTGCGTCCCAGTGTGCCGCTGGTAAGCCGTTTCGGCATGATGCCCGCCACTCCGACGCAGGACACGCTCGGGCCGATTGCTCGTACGGTCCGTGATGCCGCGCTGCTGCTCGACGTGATCGCCGGCTACGATCCCAACGATCCGGTTACCGCATACGCCGCGACGCAGGTGCCCGCTACCTATACTACATTTCTCAAAGCCGACGGACTGAAGGGCGCGCGCCTTGGCGTGTTGCGCGACCCGCTTGATCAGAACGCCAACCCCACCGCAAATGACTACAAGCAGGTCCGGGCAGTCATCGACAACGCCATTGCGCAGATGAAGGCGCAAGGCGCGGAGGTCGTTGATCCTGTCACTCTGCCTGATATCCAGACCAAGGTCGACCGGATATTCTTGGACAATGTCTACGAAACCGAGCAAGCCACCGACCTTTATCTGGCCGCCCATTCCAACGCCCCGATCAAAACGTTACGGGAAATTCTCATCACAGGAAGGGTTGTTCCGTCGCGCTCTGCGCGGCTGATTACGAATATCGGCAAGACGACCAACGATCCGGGCTACCTCAATGTGATGCAACGCCGCGAAGAGCTTCGCCAAGCCATATTGAAATTGATGGCGGACAATCGGCTGGACGCGCTGATCTACGCCACGTTTGATCACTCGCCCCGCGTGATCCCACCCAACGCGGTCAACATCGCCAATCCTGCCGAGCTGGCCGACCTCGGCAACAATCGTCGCCTCGCCCCGGTGCTGGCCTTCCCGGCGCTTTCCGTGCCCGCTGGGTTTACCCCCGAAGGGCTCCCGGTGGGCATCGAGTTTCTCGGTCGCCAGTTCTCCGAGGGAACGCTGCTCCGGCTCGGCTACTCATTTGAACAGGCCACGCATCATCGCAAACCACCGAATTCAACGCCGCCTCTGGCGGGTGAGCCGTAGCCAGGGCAGAGCACTCCTTGAATCTATATTGTCCGCCCGGCTGCGGCGCCCGAGGACCAGGCCCATTGGAAGTTGTAGCCGCCTAGCTGGCCAGTTACGTCCACCACTTCGCCGATAAAGAATAGGCCGCGCTGTTTTTTGCTCTCCATCGTGGTGGAGCTCAACTCGCCGGTGTCCACGCCGCCGGCGGTTACCTCGGCCTTCTCGTATCCTTCGTCGCCCGCTGGGAGGATCACCCATTCATGCAGCCCAGCTTCGAACTCGCGCAGCGCGGCGTTGCTCAAGACTGCCTTCGCGGCCTGTGCGTTGCTTTGGGAGAATTGCCCAGGTGAGCCGCTCGCAGGCGCGTGCAGGTCCATCCAGCGATCCGCCAGCCGGTTGGGCAGGATGGGGCGCAGTTGCTTGCGCAGCGCGGCGCGCGTGGGATTGGCGATATTCAGTAATGCAGCCGCCAAGGCCTGCTCGGGCGCCAAGTCCATCCGCACTGGGCTGCCTGCGCGCCAGTAAAGCGATGCTTGGAGGATGGCAGGGCCGCTCAGGCCGCGATGCGTGAAGAGCATCTTCTCGCGGAAGGCGTGCTCGCCAGCCGACGCGGCAACTTCCGTGGCCACTCCGGCGAGGTCGCCGTAGCGCGCCATGTCTTTCTTCGAGAATAGAAACGGCACCAGCGCGGGGCGCGTGGGAACGATCTTCATTCCGAACTGGCGGGCGATGTCGTAGCCGATCCCGGTCGCGCCAATCTTGGGTATTGATAATCCGCCGGTGGCCACCACCAGCGCGGGCGCGCGAAACTCAGCGGCCTCTGCGCGCACCACGAACTCAGTCGTATGGGAAACCTCGCGCACGCGGGCATTGCAGAAAATTTTCGTGCCGGCAGCGCGGCACTCGGCGTCCAGCATGGCGGTAATCTCGTGCGCCGAGCGGTTGCAGAAAAGCTGGCCCAGTGTTTTTTCGTGATAGCGGATGCCGTGCTTTTCGACGAGCGCGATGAAGTCGGCAGGCGTGTAGCGCGCCAGCGCGGATTTGGCGAAGTGGGGATTGGCGGAAAGAAAATTCTCAGGCCGGCAATGGATGTTGGTGAAGTTGCAGCGTCCGCCGCCGGAGATGAGAATTTTCTTGCCTGCGCGCTCGCTGTGCTCCAGGACTACAACACGCTTGCCACGCCGGCCCGCTTCGATGGCGCACATCAGTCCGGCGGCGCCCGCGCCGAGTATGATCACGTCGAATTGATGAGTGGGCTGAGAGGGCACGTTGGAACCTGTTGCAAAATCCTCTTTGAAGTGCGTCAGGGCACGACTTCAGTCGTGCCGCCAATTGGCTGCATTCCAGCGGTTTCAACCGCTGGGGTGCGCTGCCGAGCCAATCAATCCTGCCGGATACTAAAACGCACCTCAGGGGTTAAAACCCCTAGGGTTAGGAGGACCGTTTCGGCACGAATAAAGTCGTACCCTGACGGTTCCTCGAAATGGCCTTCGCGACAGCTTCTAACTAGTCCGTCCACAGCGGCGGCGCGCTGCGTGGTTTGCTCTGGCGCTGAATCACCCGCTTGGTTTTTACTTTGGCGCGGTCGTCCGGGTTGGGGAACAGCGTGCCGGGATCGAATATCTCGACCTCGGGCAGCACGCCGATGGTCTCCTTCAAGTGATCGGCGACGCGGTTGGCCAGCGCGGTGCGCTCGGCAAACGTGAGGCCGTTTACCGCCTCCACTTCCACCACCGCTTCGTGGGCCGAGAGCTTATTATCCACCACCAGTTGCCAGTCCAGCCCCAACTCAGGGAAGCCGCGCAGCACGCGCTCGATGGCCGTGGGGTAGACGCTGATGCCGCGCAACTTGAGCATCTCGTCGGCGCGGCCCTTTACCGTGCTCATGCGGCGGAAAGTGCGTCCGCACGCGCAGGGCTGCGAGTCAATCGAGACGATGTCGCCCACGCGATAGCGGAAGAATGGCGCGGCTTCGCGGAACAGCGTGGTGATCAGCAGTACGCCGTCCCGACCAGCCGCGACCGGCTGGTCGGTAACGCGGTCAACCGTCTCGAAAATATAGGCGTCCTCGGAGATGTGCCAGCCGCAATGCGCGGCGCATTCATAAGTGGAAGCCGCCGCCTCGACGCTGCCGTAGTTGTCGAACACCTCTGCGTTCCAGCGCTCGCCCACTTCGCGGCGTAGTTCTGGCGTGAGCACTTCAGCGGTAACGTAAATCATGCGAAACGCGAAATTCTTCGCGGGGTCAAGCTTCATCGCCGCCGCCGTGTCGGCCAGCTTGAGCGCGTAGGACGGCGTGGCGCACAGCACCGTGGGCCGCCAGCGATGCGCGATCTCCACCTGCCGCCGCGAGTGGGTCATCGCGCCCGTGCCGGTGGGGATGACACCCGCGCCCAGCGCCATCGCGCCTTCGAGAGCAATCGTCCCTCCAATGTAGAGCGTGTAAGGCAGCGTCACCTGCAACAAGTCGCCGGGCCGCACGCCCTGCGCGCGCAGCCGTCGCGCGGAGAGCTGCGCGATGCGCTCGACATCGTTCAACGTGCAGAGAATGGGTCGCGGGTCGCCGGTGGTCCCGGAGCTGGCGTGGATGCGCGCGATTGAAATTTTATGGGCGCCCTGCTCTTGTGCATTGCCTTGATAACTTCCGAAGGGCGGATGTGCAAGCAGGTCCGCGTCGAAGTCCGTCTTCGAGACAATGGGCAGACGCAGAAAATCATCCAGCGTGCGAATGTCGCCAGGCCGGATGCCCGCCGCCTCCCAGCGCCGCCGGTAAAAGGGCACCGACTCCCACGCGCGCGCGACAGCCGCGCGCAGCAACGACTCTTGCAGCGCCACAATCTCGGCGCGGCTGGCCCGCTCGATGGGTTCCATGCCTAGCGCGGCGTTGGGGTCATCTCTCTCGGCTGGGTGCATTAGAGAATTATACGGAGAAAACCCCACGCCAAGAAAATCACTTGACGCGGCTACCAAAGCTCGGAGCCCGCGCATTTGCTCTGGTAGACGCGTCATCCCGGTTTTTGGGATGGCGCGGGCTTTGGGCTGAAGTGTCTGATCCGTCAGCCTTGCCATTGACGACACCGGGCGGGATTCACTACTCTGAAGGCCATGCCAGCCAACAAGCCTATCGGCGAGTCAGTGAGCAAAATGTCCAGTCGCGCGCCGCGCGTGCCCCCGCGCGTCAATGCCGTGCTGCGCGGTTTACAGATTCTAGAGCTGCTGGCGACGGAGAATCATCCGTGGAGCACCACGGACATTGCGCGCAAATTGAAGATTCCGAAGAGTACGACCAGCTATCTGTTGCATACGCTGCTGGGGCGCGGGTATGTGCGGCGCGACGCGGCGGGCTATTACCGGCTGACCATGAAGCTGGTGGAGTTGAGCGGGCAGGCGCTGCGTTCGCTCGGCGTGCGGGAGGCCGCGCAGCCCGTGTTGCGGCGTCTGGTCGCCGAGTCGGAGACTACCGCGCATCTGGCCGTACTCGATGGCGCCGAGGCCGTGTACATCGAGCGCGTGCCCTCGCCGGGCTTCATTCAAGTGAACACATGGGTGGGCCGACGGATGCCGATGCACTCGACCTCGGTTGGCAAGGCGCTGGCGGCGTATCTGAGCGACGAGGCGCTGGAGAGTATTCTGGCTGGGCGCGAACTGGAGCGTTTCACCTCAAAAACTATTATCTCTCCAGCGAAGCTGAAGCTGGAGTTGAAGAAGATTCGCGAGATGGGCATCTCGGTGGATGATGAAGAGAACACGCCGGGTATCCTCTGCGTGGCTGCTCCGATCTTCTCTGATGGATCTTCTGTGGGCGCCGGCCGTGCCGGCCGCGAAGGCTCTGGCCGTGGCGAGGTGGTTGCGGCGGTGAGCCTGACAGGCCCGGCGCAGTTGACCAGGGGCGAGCGGCTGACCTTGGTGATTGATCGCGTGAAGGGCGCGGCGCGCCAGATCAGCCAGTCGCTCGGCGGTCGCGGCAAAGGAATATAGGTGCGCGTAAATCCATACATTACGCAAACATGACAGCGGCAGCGCAGTCATAATCCAAATAATCCTTTACTGGTCAAATTACTTCTGATACGTTTCAGGATTGGACGTTGATTTTGTTTGCAACCCTTGGAGCGCCCTCGCTCACAAGATAAACCGGAGTGGTTGCCGGAATTGTAAATAACAAAATTTCAGGTAACTCATATATTGGGTGACTAGGGGTGAGCGAACCATGTTTCTGCCGAAAAAATTATTTCTTACCAAGGGTGTGGGAAGGCATCGCGAGGAGCTGACCAGCTTCGAGCTGGCGCTGCGCAGCGCCGGAATCGCGGCCTGCAACCTGGTGCATGTCTCGAGCATCTTCCCGGCAGGCTGCAAACTGATCACGCGCACGGCTGGTTTGAAGCATCTCTCGGCCGGCGAGGTGGTCTTCGCCGTGCTGGCCCAGAATCGGACGAAGGAGCCGCATCGCCTGATCGCGGCCAGCGTAGGCCTGGCGCTGCCCGCCGACCGCCGCCAGTACGGTTATCTCTCCGAGCACCACTCCTTCGGCCAGACGGACGAAGAGGCTGGCGACTACGCCGAGGAACTCGCCGCGGAGATGCTGGCCACCACCCTCGACGTGGACTTTGATCCCGACAAAAGCTGGGACGAGAAGAAGGAAATCTACCGCATCTCGAACAAGATCGTCCGCACCATGAACATCACCCAATCCGCCGTCGGCCACAAGAAGGGCTGGTGGACCACGGTGATCTCCACGGCGATTTTACTGCCGTAAAATCGGGGGGAGTGGGGTGTTGGGTATGGGGAGTGGGGAAACCTGCGCTGCGCGGCCGTCCGGTGCGTGGGCAGGCATTGCGTGGGCAGGATCGGTTCTGATTACGCGGAGCGTTCGGTGTTGCTTTGAGATATGCGGATTGTTTGTAGTGAACGGATTAGCGCTCCCAATTGCTTTCCCTCGATTTCGCAATCAAGTAGCAACGTCTCAACGTTTGCAGAGGAACTAATTCCTACGCGGACTGCAATCAGCAGATGAGTTCCCAATTCCTTGAGGGAGCCTTGGGCGATGCGAAGAAATTGGAGATACTCGGCGCGATGTCCACGGCCATAGCCCTCGGCGATATTGGCGGCTATCGAACAAGCGGCGCGGCGAATCTGCGAAGTCAGTCCAAAAAGCTCGGCTTTCGGGAATAGTTGGGTCAGTTTGTAACAACCCGCCGCCAATTCCATCGCAAGCTGCCAAACACGCAAATCGCGATAAGACTGCAACGGCCCCGCTTTTCCCGAAGCCTTTCCCACACCCTACCCCCAACACCCCACTCCCTGCTCTTCTAGTCGTAATACTCCAGCCCCAAATGCGTGATCAGTTCTTCCCCGCGCAGATGCCGCAGTGTGTTCTTCAGCTTCATCAACTGGATGAACAGGTCATGCTCGGGATAGAGGCCGGGGGCGTGCATGGGGCTCTTGAAGTAGAAGGAGAGCCACTCCTGGATGCCGCGCATTCCGGTGCGCTTGGCGAGATCGAGAAAGAGCACCAGGTCGAGCACCAGCGGCGCGGCGAGGATGGAGTCGCGGCACAGGAAGTCCACCTTGATCTGCATGGGGTAGCCCATCCAGCCGAAAATGTCGATGTTGTCCCAGCCCTCTTTGTTGTCGCCACGCGGCGGATAATAATTGATGCGCACCAGGTGCGTGAAATCTTTGTAGAGATCGGGGTAAAGATTCGGCTGGAGAATGTGCTCGAGCACGCTGAGCTTGCTTTCTTCCTTGGTCTTGAACGAGCCGGGATCGTCCAGCACTTCGCCGTCACGGTTGCCCAGGATGTTGGTGGAGAACCAACCGTTCAGGCCGATCAGCCGCGCCTTCAGCCCCGGCGCGAGGATGGTCTTCATCAGCGTCTGGCCGGTCTTGAAGTCCTTGCCGCAGACGGGCACGGCGTTCTCCTTGGCCAGATCGTTCAGCGCTGGGAAATCGGCGGAGAGGTTGGGCGCGCCGTTGGCGTAGGGGATGCCCATCTTGATTGCGGCGTAAGCGTAGATCATGCTGGGCGCGATGCCGGGATCGTTCGCCTTCATGCCGCGCTCGAAGTCTTCAATCGAGCGATGCACCTTGCCGGGTTTCAAGAAAATCTCGGTCGAGCCGCACCAGACCATCACCATGCGGTCGAGCTTGTTCTTGTCGCTGAATTTCTCGATGTCCTCCATGACCATCTTGGCGAGGTCCATCTTGTTCTTGCCTTTTTTGACGTGCGTGCCGGAGAGCCGCTTGACGTAATGCTGGTCAAAGACGCCGGGCATGGGCTTGATGCCCTTCAGGAACTTCTTTTCCTTGTCGAGGTCGCGCTGCTCCAGCACGCCGCCGTTGGCCGCGATCTCATAGGCGTTGTCGCTGCGGATGTCCCAGCCGCCGAAGACCAGATCGTTCAGCCCGGCGAGCGGCACGAAGTCCTTTATCATGGGCGCGCGCTTGTCGGTGCGCTTGCCGAGACGAATGGTGCCCATCTGCGTCAGCGAACCAATGGGCTTGGCGTGCCCGCGGCGCACGGCTTCCACGCCGGCCATGAAGGTGGTGGCGACGGCGCCCATGCCCGGCATCAATACGCCGAGCTTGCCTTGCGGCTTGGCGATTTTAAATTGCGACTTGCTGGTTGCGAACTTAGTGGCCACGATGATGTCCTCGTTTTCGTCGTTTTCGTCATTTTCCGCAGGGGGAAAAGTAAGATTCAGCGCGCACCGACACAGCCGATACATAGACCATCTGGCCGCTCACGGCGCAATAGGCCATTCTATGGGAACTTGCGGCGCGAAGGAAGCGGTAGTTTGCCGAAGGGCGGTGGGAAGGCGCGATTCACGTTGCGGAGAAATGCCTTACAAGCAGATGGGGATTTGCTTGCCATCAGACCGGATTCCTCGAATATAATGGTTCCGCCCGCGCTGGAATAGGCTAAAACTGCCGCTCGTCGAGCTTCGCGCTGGGGAAGGTGGACAAATGAAAATGCAATCCCGCGCCGCGATTTTGCGCGCCGCATTCGCAGTGAGCTTCGCCACATTACTTGGCGGGCTCGCCGCCTGCTCCTATGACCGCTCGTCCTTTCAATCCTCCCCGAAAAACTCCATTGAAAAAACCGCCGCGCCGCTCAACATTCAGGTGATCGGCAAAGTGCCTGTTGACGAGTTCAACGATGAGGCTACCGGCGACGAAGTTCCCGCCAAGGGCGGGCAGATCATCGCGCGCTTCAACGCCGAGCCGCAGACCATGAACAACTGGCTGGCCAATGCCGACGCCTATTCGCAGTACATCGGCGCCTATGTCGTGGAGACTCTGCTGGACCGCGATGACGAGACGCTCGAGTGGAAAGGCAATCTGGCGGAGCGCTGGACGGAAGAGGATGTGGTCCTGAAGAGTGATGGCACGCGTGAGCGCGGCAAGTCCAGCGAGCCGGCGGGCGAGGGCAAGGGCGATGTGCTAATCGTAACTTCGGAGGGCGACACGCTGCGCATCCCGCGCGCCAACGTCAAGGAGGTTCGCCGCGGCGTGGCCTTCACTTTCTACCTGCGCAAGGATGTACGCTTCCACGACGGCACGCCCATGACCGCCGATGACGTGAAGTTCACCTTCGACACCATCCTCAATGAGCATGTGGATGCGCCGGACCAGCGGACCTACCTGAACGAAGTCGAGAATTATGAAATTGTTGACAAGTACACCTTCCGGGTTACTTATGGCAAGCAATACTGGTACGCGCGAACGGTGGTTGGCGGCCAGGAAGTACTTCCCAAGCACCTCTACGATGCGGATAATCTGCAGGCCAAAGACCCCAAGGCCTTCGGCAAGCGTTTCAATGAGAGTGAATACAACCGCAAGCCGATGGGCAGCGGTCCTTACAAGTTCGAGCGTTGGGATACCGGTCAGCAGATCGTTTTGGTGCGTAACGACGACTACTGGAACAAAGCGCATCAGGGGCACATCGATCGCCTGATTTTCCGCTTCATCACCGACGATGTGGCTTCTCTGCAAGCCCTCAAGAACGGCGAAGTGGACTTCGTTACCCGGCGCATCAACTCCGAGCAGTTTGATGGCGAAACGAATGACCCCGCGTTTCTCGCGCGCTTCGCCAAAGTCCAGTACTACATCGGCGGTTTCCAGTGGACGGGATGGAACATCCGGCGGCCTCCATTCGATGACGTGCGCGTTCGGCAGGCTATGAACTACGGCGTGCTCAACCGCCCCGAGTACAAGCGGGAGCTGATGCACGACCGCGGCGTGATCGTTACCGGCCCGGAAAGCGCACTAGGTCCCGCCTACGATCACGGCATCGCGCCGCAGCCCTATGATCCAGAGAAGGCCAGGCAATTATTGCTGGAGGCCGGCTGGTATGACCGCGATGGAGACGGGCTGCGCGATAAGAACGGCAAGCCGTTTCGCTTCGAGTTCCTGCTGCCTTGCTGCGATGAAAGTTATGAGAGCCGCGCCGCGCTGATGAAGGAGAATCTGCGGAAACTCGGGATTGAGATGACCGTGCGCTCGCTCGAGTGGGCCACCTTCATTCAAAATGTGAATGACTACGCTTTCGACGCCTGCACGCTGCGCTGGGCCAATAGTGTGGACGGTGATCCTTACCAGTTGTGGCATTCTTCGCAAGCCACCAATCGCGGCTCCAACTA
Source organism: Acidobacteriota bacterium (assembly GCA_009691245.1). Taxonomy (NCBI): domain Bacteria; kingdom Pseudomonadati; phylum Acidobacteriota; species Acidobacteriota bacterium. The sequence goes on from SHUM01000051.1 coordinate 18,175, forward strand.
TGTGGGGCTGGTCAATGCCGACGTGGACCGGCTGATTGAATTGTCGCGCCGCGAGATTGATGACCAGAAGCGGCAGAAAATTTTCTTCGAGTTTCACCGCGTGATTGACGAACTCCAGCCCTACCATTTTCTGTGGATGGAGCCGGAGCTGGGCGCCTATGACAAGAAATACCGCGGCGTGAAGTTCTACAAGACGCGGCCTGGCTACGATCTGACGGAGTGGTTCATACCGAAAGGCAAGTCGATTTAGAGAGCCGCGCCGCTAGCCTCATGCGAACCTACCTGCTGAAAAGAATTCTGCTGATGATCCCCACGCTGTTTGGGATCACGGTCATCACTTTTGCCATCGTGCGGCTCGCGCCGGGCGATCCGGCGGCCATGCGCCTGGGCAGCGCGGCCTCGGGCGGCATGGTCGATCAGCAGATGGCCAAGGCCATCATCGAGAAGACCCGCGTGGAGTTTGGGCTCGACAAGCCGATCTATGTCCAGTACGGGATGTGGGTCGCCAAGATTGCCACGCTCGACTTTGGGCGCTCCTATAAGGACAACCGCCCAGTTACTGAAAAAATTATCGAACGGCTTCCGATAACGCTGCAACTAAATATCATCGCGCTGTTTCTGACTTACCTGCTGGCGATTCCGCTGGGCATATTTTCGGCGACTCATCAGGGAACCACCGCCGATAAAGTGACTACTGTCGCGCTGTTCGTACTCTACTCACTGCCGAGTTTCTGGGTGGCTACCGCACTAATCCTATTCGTGGGTGGCGGCGACTTTCTGCATTGGTTTCCTATCTCCGGCATCAGCGCGCTGGACGCCGATAAGCTGGGCGCGTGGGATTGGCTAAAAGATCGGGTTTGGCATTTAGTCCTGCCGGTGTTTTGCCTGACCTACGGGAGCCTCGCCTACGTCTCGCGGCAGATGCGCGCCGGAATGCTCGAGACTATTCGCCAGGATTACATCCGCACCGCGCGCGCCAAGGGGCTTTCCGAGAAAGCCGTCATCTATCGGCACGCGCTGCGTAATTCGCTGATCCCCATTGTCACTCTGCTCGGGTTTCTGCTGCCCGCCATGCTCGGCGGCTCGGTCATCATCGAGAGCATCTTCACCATTCCGGGCATGGGCCTGCTGGGCTTCGAGGCGATTCTGTCGCGCGATTATCCCGTGGTGATGGCCATCTCGACCATCGCCGCGTTTCTCACGTTGATCGGCCTGCTGATCTCCGACCTGATGTACGCGCTGGTAAATCCCACCATCTCGCTGGAGGCGGAATAGCCCATGGCGAGTTCACTGACGAATCCACTGGCCAACATGGCGATGCTTTCCTCGAAGCCGGAGACCTACTGGGGACTGGTGCTGCGCCAGTTCCGTCGCAACCGCATTGCCATGGTCGCGTTCTTTTTTGTCCTGGCTCTGTTTCTGCTTGCGATCCTGGCCCCATTCCTGGCCGATAACAAGCCGATCGTTTTGCGCGGCGCGTATCGCGGCCTCTATACGCAACGCTACGAAGAATGGAAGCGCGGCGGGCATCCGGAGCTGATCGCTTTGTTGCGAACCGCCGGGCCGGACGCTGCTTCCGATCCGCAGGGTGTCGAATTCCGGATGCAGACCGTCGAGCGGCAACTCCAGTTCATCGCCAGCCAGTTGCCGTTCGAGGGCGCGGACAGGAAGTGGATCGGCGCGTATCGCGCGCAAGTGGACGGTTTCTTGTCGGCGCTCCCGGAAGATCGCGCGACGCGGCTGGTGAATGTAGAGAAGGTCGGCGAGGAGATTGCTACCGCATTTGCGCCGGAGAAAGTAACTCTGGATCGCCATTACTACTGGCCGGTGCTGGACTCACTCGGACTCACTGATGCGTTCCTGCTGTGGTTTGCCGCTCTACTGATTGCAATTGCAGCAATTCGAATGTTTCTTCCGCCTTCCTCCTTACCATCGAAGAGGGTGCTACTTTTTGTGTTACTCGGCGTACCCCTGGTAATGGCCATCTTGCATCGCGCGGCGCATCCGCCGGTGTTTGACTCACTCGATTACAAGAGAGATATACTGAGTGGGCAGATCGAGATGGACTTCGCGCTATTTCCGCCCGTGGCCTACGGCATCAACGAGGATCATCTGGCGGACAAGTATATCGCCCCCGGCGCTCGTTACTGGATGGGCACGGACGGCAACGGCCGCGACCTGCTGACGCGCATGATCTGGGGCGCGCGCATCTCGCTCACCGTGGGCTTCGTGGCGGTGGCGATTTACGTGGCCATCGGCGTGTTCCTCGGCGCGCTGGCGGGCTACTTCCGCGGCTGGGTGGACCTGGTTATCTCGCGCGCCATTGAGATCATGGAGTGCTTCCCGTCGTTCTTTCTGATCCTGGCCGTGCTGGCGTTTTTGCAGCCGAGCATGTGGAACATCATGATCGTCATCGGCATCACCAGTTGGACGGTGGAGGCGCGCCTGGTGCGCGGGGAATTCCTGCGCCTGGCCGACCAGGAGTTCGTGTTGGCCGCGCGCGGCCTCGGCGTCTCCGACCGCCGCACCATCTTCCGGCACATCCTGCCCAACGGCCTCGCGCCGGTGCTGGTGGCCGCCAGCTTCGGCATCGCCTCGGCGATTCTGATCGAGTCGTCTTTAAGCTTCCTCGGTTTCGGCATCTCCATCCCCATACCGAGCTGGGGCGGTATTCTGAACGAGGCGCGCGAGAGTTTCCGCTACTGGTGGATCACGCTGTTTCCCGGCTTGGCGATTTTCTCCACCGTTACAGCGTACAATCTGATTGGCGAAGGTGTGCGCGACGCAATCGATCCGCGCCTGAAAGTGTGAGTTTCACAAGAGGAATCCGGCTGCATGGCTACTCAATCGATCCGTGGCGTCGAAATCAACTGCGCTACCAGAACCGATGTTCCGCTACTGGAAGTCAGCGGGCTGAAGACCTATTTCTATACAGACCGCGGCGTGGCCCGCTCCGTCGATGGCGTTAGCTTCTCGATTCCCGCCCGCCAGACGCTCGGCCTGGTGGGCGAGAGCGGCTGCGGAAAATCCGTCACCGCGCTGTCCATCCTGCGCCTGATCGCATCGCCGCCGGGCAGGATCATCGAAGGCTCCATCAAACTCGAGGGCCGCGAACTGCTCACGCTGTCCGAGGACGAAATACGCAAGGTGCGCGGCAATCAGATTTCCATGATCTTTCAGGAGCCGATGACTTCGCTGAACCCGGTCTTCACGCTGGGTGATCAGATCATGGAGGCCGTACTGCTGCATCGCGGAGTCTCCAAAGCCGAGGCGCGCGAACAGACCATTGAGATGCTGCGGCGCGTGAAGATTCCCTCCGCCGAAACGCTCATTCATCAGTACCCGCACCAGATTTCCGGCGGCATGCGCCAGCGCGTGATGATCGCCATGTCGCTGGTTTGCTGTCCGAAGTTGCTCATCGCCGACGAGCCCACCACCGCGCTCGACGTGACCATTCAGGCGCAGATACTCGAATTGCTGATGGACCTGCAGCAGGAGTTCGGCATGTCCATCCTGATGATCACGCATGATTTGGGAATCGTGGCTGATCTGGCCGACCACGTCGCGGTGATGTATGCCGGCCGCGTGGTCGAGTCGGCGACGACCAGTGAGTTGTTCGCGCGCCCGCAGCATCCGTATACCGTGGGCCTGTTCAACTCGCGCCCGCGCCTGGGGATGAAGAAACAGCGGCTCACGGTGATACCCGGCACGGTCCCCAACCCGATTCATTTTCCCGATGGTTGCCGCTTCCATCCGCGCTGCGAGCACACGTCGGAGTTGTGCCGTGGCACGGATGCCACGCTTGCGGAAGTCGCCCCTACACATAATTCCGCGTGCCTCCGCGTGCAGCGCCGAGAGATCCAACTGACGCTGCCTGGCAGCTCTCCTTCCGGGGCCGCTGCAGGAGGGGCTGCGCACTAATGAGTCCATCCAACAACAATCACCTGCTGCTGGAAGTCCGCGATTTGCAGAAACATTATCCCGTCAAGCGCGGCTTGCTGGGGCGCACGGTAGCGCAGATCAAGGCTGTCGATGGCGTGTCGTTCGAGATGAAGCACGGCGAGACGCTGGGCCTGGTGGGCGAGAGCGGCTGCGGCAAGACCACCACGGGCCGCGCCATCCTGCGCCTGATCGAGCCGACCGCCGGGCAAGTGACCTTCGACGGTACGGAGATACTGGGGCTGGAAGGCGAGCCGCTGCGCCAGATTCGCAAGCGAATGCAGATCATCTTTCAGGACCCTTACGGGTCGCTCAACCCGCGCATGACCGTCGGCGGCATCGTGATGGAAGGCATGGTCGCGCACGGCATGTACTCGAAGGACGAGCGCATCGAGCGCACCCAGAATTTGTTGGAGCGCGTCGGTCTCGACCGCGACCAGTTTCATCGCTACCCGCACGAATTCTCCGGCGGACAGCGCCAGCGCATCGGCATCGCGCGCGCCCTCGCCGTGGAGCCGCGCTTCATTGTCTGCGACGAGCCGGTCTCGGCGCTGGACGTTTCCATTCAGGCGCAGATCATCAATCTGCTCGCCGATCTCAAGCAGGAGCTGGGGCTATCGTACCTGTTCATCGCGCACGATCTGTCGGTGGTGGAACACATCTCCGACCGCGTGGCGGTGATGTACCTGGGCCGCATCGTCGAGCAGGCCACCAGCAGCGAGATATTCTCGAATCCACTGCATCCTTATACGAAGGCGCTGCTGGCCTCGGTGCCGTCTATCGCTCCGGGTGAAAAAAAGAGGCGCGCGGTGTTGATGGGGGATGTGCCCACGCCGCTCAATCCGCCGCCCGGCTGCCCCTTCCACACGCGCTGCCCCGAGGTAATGGACATCTGCAAAGTGGAAACTCCGGTTGTTACTCCGCAGGGCCCGCAGCACACCGTTGCCTGCCACCTTTATCAGATCGCCGGTCCAGCGCAACGAGCGTAGCAGGCGCATCATTTGCCAGCGCGCCACTGTTAAAGGTGGTTGGGCATCGCGACAAACTTGCGGAATCTCCGCAAGCATCCTAAAATCAATAGAACTGAAAGCTGCTGCGCAGCGCGGTATATTCCCACGCGACGCAAAGCAGGGCGCATGAGCAGCAACGAGGAGAGGTGTCTGAGTGGTTTAAGGAGCACGCTTGGAAAGCGTGTGTAGGGGAAACTCTACCGTGGGTTCGAATCCCACCCTCTCCGCCATTGAGTCAGCCAATACTGCACTTCGGGAGAATCTCCGCCCAAAACTGAAGGATTTGGCCGGGAAAACATGCAGGTCGGTCTCGAACCGGACTACGGAGATCGTCGATGTAAGGCGCGTCGCCCTATATCTTGCCGCTGTTTCTCCGCTCGGCAAAGGCGGAGTCCGGTTCCGAGAGTCGGAGCGTTAGGCTAGAGCACCTGGTTCGGGACCAGGGGGTCGGAGGTTCAAATCCTCTCGCCCCGACCAATATTATCAATGAGTTATAGCCATTTTTCGGTGCTTCCGCCATCCAGTGTTGTTAAGCCTCCTATATCCATAACATATACAAAGGGTTATTCAATATTTCCCAGACTTCAGACCTGCAAAGAGCATTTTCTCCTGTAACGTATTGAATATTATGGTGTTATATGGACTCCAACAACAGTAGATAGCGGAAGTACCAGATTAGGAGCGTGCTGCCAACAATTGCTTGCGGTGGTCTCCGCTTTCCGCCACAACAATTCGACTGAAGACCCCTCTTAGCTAGAAGATCAACTTCAACCCGAACTGGATTTGTCGCTCACTGCCGGCTGGGGTAGTGCTCTGACCCGCTCCGCTAACCAACGGATCATTTCGATTTCCCGCATTAAGTAGAGAATGGCTCGGTTTCCCGAAATTCGGATGGTTCAACAGGTTGAAGAAGTCGGCTTGAAACTGTAGCAAGCTGCCTTCACTAATTCGGACGGGGGTACTCTTCGTCAAGCTGAAATCCACATTTTTGAAACCGGGGCCAAGCAGGGTATTGCGACCGAGGTTGCCATAGAAACCAGTCGGCGGTAAGAAGAACGCGCAGGGATCAAAATAAAGGTCCGGCGTTCCCAGTTTCTGGCCAGCCGCGACGGTGTTAGCGCTCGTACCAGTGGCGCTGATTGGACCCGGGACTCCGTTTATAAAGGTGCAACCAGCAGTCGTTCCCGACGTGATGTTTTTGTTATTGCGGCCGCCAACTAGGTCGGTGCGCTGCCCCCCTGTACTGCGCGAAAGATCCGGGGCGTTTCGGCCGCTGACATTCATTGAATAAGGCGACCCCGTAGATGTCGAGAAAATGCCCGAAATCCGCCAGCCGCCCAGCAGGTAGGAAGCAAAACCAGAACTAACCGGTGACGGAAGCGTCCACAGACTATTGATCACCAGATTCTGGCCCAAATGCAGAGCAGAAAGACCCCGGTCCGATTTCGGGTTATAGGGTTGTGATCGTACGCCTTCTGCGAAGTCCGCGTTACCCAGTCCCGTCGTGCCGTCATCAATGGTCTTGGACCAAGTATAGGACCCTTGGAGTTGAAAACCTTTAGCAAAGCGCCTTTTCACTTCCATCAGCATACCGTTATAGAAAGATTTTGCGTCGGAAGTGCTGTACGTGGATACGCCATTATTTCGATTCGGCCGTGGTGTTCCGGCCGCCACGAAAGGGCGCCCATTCACCAGAATCGGCGGGGCGGCATTGGCATCCATCTTCTGCATCATATGAGTGCCCCGGCTTCCCAGATATCCCAAGGTTGCAGAAAAGTTTGTGGCGATTTCCCGCTCGACTGACAAGTTGAACTTCATCTCATACGGTTGATTCAGGTTCCACTGAATAAACTCGCTAAAGGTGCTCGGGCTCAATGTACTCGTCAGTATCGAGGGGGCAACACCCAGAGCGTAGCTGCCCGCCGCAGCCAGATTAAAACTTGCAGGGGAAACGTTTAGGGTAGCAGAATAAGGGGGGTTCTTGCGCGAGACCGACTGCAGGTAATTGCCGAGGAGCATGACATTAAAGATGCCGAATCCAGCTCGAATCGCTGTCTTCCCATCGCCTTTCACATTCCAAGCAAGACCTACACGCG
>SHUM01000052.1 GCA_009691245.1 Acidobacteriota bacterium
CAGCACGCCCACCTGACGCTGCGGATCAGTAAACGTGATCGGGCGAGCGGAGGGATTCTGGCTGATGCCGGACATCGTTACCGACACGCTGCCCACGCCGAGGGCGGCGTTAGCGTTGACGCGAATGCGGGAGATGTTGATCTGATCACCAACTACAAACGTGGTATTGTTGGTGAAGAAACGCAGACGCACGGTGCTGGCTCCTATCAGCGATGCGCTTACCAAGCCGGCGGGGCAGACTCCGGCAAAACCAGGGCCGGCGCAGGTAACATTGTTGGCCAGCGAGATTTCAGCAGGTGCTGTTGCATCATCATTGGTGATCGCCACAGAGAACACGAGGTCAATAGTCGAACCCGCATCCGCGACGGCGGGGATAATACCGGCGTTGAGGGCGGTGAGCACCACTTCGCCAGCCGTTTCAGTTAAACCTTCTTGCCGCATCTGGCGAGGCAAGCTGGTGGAGGTGAAGGCCACGCCCTGAGCGTAGAGGGCCGCCGTGCTGGCGACCATCATCAGAGTCAAGGCCATAAACTTCATGGTCATTCTTTTCATTTGTGTTAATTCTCCTTCTCCATAAATGGATGTGAACGTAATTTCTGTTAAACCCTTAGAGCGACGTTGCGGCTGCTCTAGACTGCCCGCGCCCCACTCCCTCTCATGCTCAGAACAATTGCCTCAGAGCATTTCGCTCAAAACGCTCTGTTCAAAAACTTACTGTCCTAACAAGGCTGCTCAGAACAATTGCGCCCTGACATTTGAATCTCCGGCTCGTATTGCTAACCGTCGTTCCGGATGTCAGTTCGCCAAACCTGTTCCCAGGCATTCCGTTGGTCCGTGGCCGCAACTCCCCGCTCAGAGAATATATCGGCCTATACTTCATAGGACCACAGGGTAAACGAAAGCCTTTTATATCATCCCTGCCCGGGAGTGGCAAGTACTTTTCCCTGGAATGCGCGTTTGAGGTTGCGTTTCAAGTTACCCCATTCGTCGCGTACCAAGGATGCTCATTCCTTGCCATGTCAATGCGGAATACCGACACTTCAAGAATACTATCGACCGCTCTGACTTTCGAGTCAACTGCAAACTCGAATCCGGGTTGCTCAGGCCCGTTATCAAATCGGTTCAAAGTGCCGGCTTACGATCAGTTCAAAACAGATGGCGATTGTACCCTGCGCTCATTGGCCAATGCAAGCCCCTTTTGCAAATTTATTTTGCGGTGCCGGTAATCATTTTCCAACTCTCTGGCCAACTCCCTGGCTAGTCCCGACCGAGCCTAATGTTTTCAGGGTGCTCTTCAATATGGCTGGGGCATTGTCGGGGTGTTTTTTTGACGGTCATCCCTAGCTGTGCTAAGGTGGCTGAAGGAGCACATTCGCCAACAATTACATGCCTCAATACAGGAACCAAGCCAGACAATTCTTCTCCGAAAAATACGGCTTGTCAGATACCGATCTTGACCGCTATCTCTCCGCCGCGCTGGCCGATGGCGGAGATTACGCCGATCTCTACTTCGAGTACCGGTCCACATCTTCCATCAGCCTCGACGAGTCTCTCGTTAAGGGCGCCACCCAGGGCGTCTCGGTGGGCTGCGGCATCCGTGTCATCTCTGGCGAGCGCACGGGATATGCCTACACCGACGATCTATCGAGCGACAAGATCGTGAAGGCCGCACGCCTGGCAGCGCATATCTCCAGCGCGCCGGCGCGCGTCGTCTCCATGAACATCAATGAGCAAAGCCAACAGGCCTTGGCACGCAACCTCTATCCTGTTGTGCAAGCGCCTACGGACATGGACCTCGCCACCAAGTTGGATCTGGTCTGGCGCGCCGACCGCGCCGCCCGCGCCCATGACTCCCGCATCGCGCAGGTCAGGGCCGGATACGCCGACGAAGTGCGGACCATACTGAATGTTACTTCCGAAGGCGGCATAACTGGCGACTACCAGCCGCTGGCCCGCTTCAGCGTTTTCTGTCTGGCGCAGGATGGCTCGCAGGTCCAGCGCGGCTCAAGCGGGGGAGGTGGGCGCGTCGAGTTCGATTTCTTTCTCAACGAAAAAACTCCCGAGCACTTCGCCACGGAGGCCGCGCGCCAGGCCATTCTGCAACTGGATGCGGTGGACGCTCCGGCGGGTGAGATGGAAGTGGTGTTAGGCCCCGGATGGCCCGGCATCCTGTTGCATGAAGCGATCGGACATGGGCTGGAGTCGGACTTCAATCGCAAGAAGACTTCGGCGTTCAGCGGGATGATTGGCCAGCGCGTAGCCAGCGACATCTGCACGGTGGTGGACGACGGTACCCTGCCCAGCCGCCGCGGTTCGCTCAACGTGGACGACGAGGGCACTCCCACATCCACGACTGTCCTGATCGAAAAGGGAATTTTGCGCGGATACCTGCAAGACAGGCTCAGCGCCCAACTGACCGGCGCCACGCTTACCGGGAACGGTCGGCGAGAGAGTTATGCGCATATCCCCATGCCGCGCATGACTAATACATATATGTTGTCCGGTGAGTCGGATCCGGCTGATATTTTACGCTCAGTCAAGCGCGGCCTTTACGCCGTGCAGTTTGGCGGCGGACAGGTGGACATCACCAACGGCAAGTTTGTATTCACGGCGTCAGAGGCCTACCTGATTGAAGACGGCAAGGTAACGCGCCCGGTGCGCAACGCCACACTGATCGGCGATGGCCCCACGGTGCTGCGCCAGGTCTCCATGGTGGGCCACGACCTGCAACTCGATGAAGGCATCGGGACCTGTGGCAAGGATGGCCAGTCCGTGCCGGTGGGCGTCGGCATACCGACCATCAAAGTGGATCGACTGACGGTCGGGGGCACCGGCTAATCGGCTTACCCATGGAAAATCTGCAACAACTCGCGCAGGAAGTGGTGGCCGCCGCGGTGAAAGGCGGAGCCACGGCCGCCGACTGCGTGGTGCGCGAAGGCAATGAAGCCTCGGTAACGGTTCGTCGCGGAGAAGTCGAACAGATTAAGCAAGCAGGCTCGAAGGCTATGGGCGTCCGCGTGATGATCGGGCAGCGCTCAGCCAGTACCTACACCTCCGATTTTTCGGGCGCGGGTATTCGGCGATTGGTCTCCGGGGCGCTGGACGCCGCCCACATCACCTCCGAAGACCCTGGCGCGGGGCTGGCCGATCCGGCGTTGCTTGGAAAACATGATCTGGACTTGCAACTTTATTCCGAAGAGGTAACGCGCATCGAGGCTCCGGCGTTGATCAATGCCGCTCTCCGCTGTGAGCAAGCTGCCTTCTCGACCGATCCCAGAATACGCAATTCGGAGGGCGCCTCCTGCGACGCCTCCTACGGACGCAAGGTGCTGGCCACATCGCAAGGCTTCGTCGGGGAGTACGCCCGTTCATTTTGTTCGTTGTCGGTAGCGCCGATTGCGTCTTCTTCAGGCGACAGTGCGCAGGGAATGCAGCGCGATTACTGGTACTCCGTCGCGCGTAATTTTTCGGGCCTCGAAGCCGCCGAGGAAGTCGGACGCATTGCCGCCGAGCGCGCGCTGCGCAGACTGGGCGCTCGAAAAGTGGCCACCACCAAGGTTCCAGTGATCTTTGACCAGCGGACGGCGCGGGCAATGATATCGAGCATCGGCGACGCCATTAGCGGCGATGCCATCTACCGGCGCGCATCCTATCTTTCAGGCAAGCTCGGCGAGAAGATCGCTTCCGATCAAGTTACAATCATTGACGACGGGACCATTCCGGGCGGGTTCGGGTCCGCGCCGTTCGACGACGAAGGGGTCAAGACGCGGCGCAACGTCATCATCGAAGGCGGCGTGCTGAGGAACTATCTGCTGAACAGCTACACCGGGCGAAAGTTAAACATGCCCACCACCGCAAACGCCTCGCGAGGCATCGCGGGTAGTCCTTCCATCGGGTCGCACAATTTTTATTTGCAGGCTGGCAAGCAGAGTCCCGAGGAGATAATCGGTTCGGTACAGGATGGTTTTTATGTCACCGATTTCATGGGATTTGGTGTAAACGTCGTCACTGGCGATATTTCGCACGGAGCATCCGGGCTATGGATTGAGGGCGGCAAGCTGGCCTACCCTGTCGAAGAAGTAACGGTTGCCGGAAATCTGTTGGATATCTTTTGCAATATCGCGGCGGTTGGCTCCGACCTGGAGTTTCGCGGTTCGCTGGCATCGCCCACAATACTTGTTTCCGAGATGACCGTGGCGGGCCATTAAAAAGTTTTCGGTACGAGATTCATCATTACAAAATTTGAGGACACCTGAACATGGACACCAAGAAAGTAAAAGACCCGGCAGAACGAAAAAAGCTCAAGCGCGCCGCCCGCAAGGCGCAGCCGCCCAAGGCGAAGCGCACGGAAGCTCGTGGCGCGGCGAAGAAAAAAATCAAGAAAATGATGCGCGGCCAGAGCAAGCGCTAACTGGCAGAGCGGATACCTCGCGCAATCACGGCAGATCACCCAAGGTGCATCTGCCGTGCCCCGCTGGCGTGATTGTCTATTTCTCGTCCTGCTCCAGAGTTCGCCATGTCTTCTCCCAGTTCATCTCCATCGCCGGCCAGCCCGTCAGAAATCGTTCAGTTTATTGCCGCCCTCCCCAAGGCAGAGCTGCATGTTCATCTGGAAGGATCGGTTGATGCCGACACGCTCTGGGAGCTTGCCACGCAGCAGCGCTCCCCGCTTTTCGCGCAGGGAAGAGCGGCGGTGGACGCGCTCTATCAGACCAGGGAATATTCCGCATTTCTCGACGCGTTCAAAGCGGTCTGCCTGCATCTTCAGACGCCCGATGATTACGAGCTGATCACATACAGGGCACTGCAACGGATGGCCGCGCAGAATGTCCGCTATGCGGAGATCACTCTTTCGGTCGGAGTGATGGTGTGGAGGGAACAGGCCGTCGAGCCGCTATTCAGCGGTGTCGAGCGTGGCGCGCGCCGCGCGCGGCGTGATTTTGAGATTCGAGCTCAATGGATATTCGACGCGGTCCGGCATCTCCCACTCGAGCAGGGATGGGAAGTAGCACGCAGCGCGGCCCGCTTGACCGGCCGCGGGGTCGTGGGCATCGGGATCGGCGGCAATGAAGCCTCTGGCCCAGCGGAAAATTTCGGTGCGATATTTGGGTTTGCCCGTCAGCGCGGGTTGCGACGGGTGGCCCACGCCGGCGAAGCGGTGGGTCCGGAATCCATCTGGAGCGCATTGCGGATTCTTCATGCCGAGCGCATTGGGCACGGACTTTCCGCGGCGGCGGACCGCAGCTTGGTGGAGCATCTTGCGCAGCTTCGGGTTCCGGTGGAAATCTGCCTGACAAGCAATCTGCGAACTGGCGGAATTTCTGAAATCAGTCATCATCCGTTGCGAGATTATTTTGATGCGGGAATGCGCGTCTCGCTGCACACGGATGATCCGGCTTTGTTCGGAGTTGATCTTAACAGCGAATATCTGCTGGCTCACCAGGTGTTTGGTTTCTCGCGAGGGGAGCTGCGGCAGTTGGCGGTGAATTCTTTTGAGGCTTCGTTCTTGCCGCCCAATGAGCAGATGGAATTTCTAAAGGAATTGGCGGGGCATTAGTCCGCACGCACGAGAGACCACATATGCGCATATTGATCACCGGCGGAAACGGTATGTTGGGGCGTGACCTTCAGCAGGAACTGGCGGTTTTCCATGAACTGTTTCCCTTGGATCATGCGACTTGCGACATTACCGATGAGACCTCGCTAGCGAAAATATTCGCCGACATCAAACCTCAACTAGTCATCAATTGTGCGGCGTACACGGACGTGGACGGTTGTGAGCGCTCACCCGGGCAAGCCATGGCCGTGAACGCTCGTGGCGCTGGTAACGTGGCACGCGCCGCCGAACGGGTTGGCGCACGGGTATTTCACATCAGCACGGATTACGTATTCGACGGTTCGGATCGCTGCGCTGAAGTCGCTCCACCATCCGCGCCGAGTCTCGCGGAGCCGCCGGAATATGTTGAGCAGGATGCCACGCACCCATTGAGCTGCTATGGTCAGAGCAAGTTGGAGGGCGAGCGCCGCGTACTGGCCTCCCCGGTCGCACCATCCACGCACCTGGTGATCCGCACATCCTGGCTGTACGGACTGCACCGCGTCAACTTCGTCGATCGCGTCGTGGAGCAAGCGCAGCGCGGCGGTCCGGTGAAGGCGGTTGCGGATCAAATCTCCTGCCTAACCTGGACTCGGGAACTGGCGAGAGGCATTGGCCAGTTAATCGCCCGAAGAGACAAAACCCCGGCCGCAGGCATCCTGCATCTGGCCGGGTCCGGGCCGTGCACGCGATTGAAAAATGCAGCCCACATCATTGGCTGGCTGGCGTCCCAAACCAACGGTTCGTCAGCAACTATTGAATTGATCCCTACGACGTGGGCTGCGCTGAATCTTCCTGCCCAGCGCCCGGTTTACTCCGCGATGACCTCATCCCGGTTCGCGGAACTTGGCATCGCGCCGCTCCCGGACTGGAAAACGTCGCTGGATGAATATTTTGAACTGCGCAGTAAATCCGCGACAACCACTAATTAAAGAGGCTTGCGTGACAGGCCCGGAGATAGCTTGCCGAGCAACTGAAGCAATGGGCGCGCCGCAGAAGGCGGCGGACTCCCGCCGGTTAAAAGCAAATCCTTGGCAGCAATTTCCCGTCCGTATAACGCCTTATTGTCGTCGCCAGAGGGACTCAGCACGGCGCCATTCAGAGAGATTCCAGCGAACAGGCCCTTACTGCGGGAATAGGACAGCACCTTGGCGGTCATCTGCGCATCCGTGGCTGCCGTTACGTTGCGTCCAACGGGGCCAGCGGCAACTGCACCATCCACGCCGAGCGTGAACTTATCCTGCAACAACTTTCTGATTCCATCAATGTTCATGAAGAGCAGAACATAGTCGGTCGCCGAGGCTCCCAGCTGAAGGCCAACACTTCCCCCGGACATGGAAAACCCCGATGGCGGCCCCCAGTCTCCTTTGCCCTCGTTGCGGCGGCACAGGATGAATCCTGCTCCATGCTGCCCCCCGATACCGATCGCGAGCTTCTTCACACTCGGCAAAACCACGCTGCAGGCAGCTCGGGATAGCAGGTCCTGCGGAATACCCCTGTCCGGCGTGTCCATAACTTCCTTCAACACCTTGGCTGATTCCGCCAGGCGCTCCTCCTGCTTACTTTGCGCATGGGAAGTATGTGAGAAGAGAAATGCTCCGGCCAACAAGCCTGCACACACCAGCGGAAGCCGCTGCGCAGTGGCGCGAATACGCGACTGCTTGACTATGAATTAAAGTGCGAATTGCAGCATAGAACACCTCCAAATGTTGCCAATAAAACATACAGGCTGGGGAGAACTGTCTTGATTGTACAACACGATGGAGCAATCTTTTCAGACGAAGTCGCCACGAAATGGCGATGGCTGTCGATCCGGTAAGTCCCCAAGCACGAGACTGTGACGAAATATTGTAGGGATTTGCGCCCGGTTTTTTTCGTGCTAGACTTTGTTCATGAGCAAAGCAGGGAATCCTAAACGAAGCGTCAGCCAAAGGCGCAAATCGAAACGAATCATTCAAGGCTTCCTGGCCGTCATAGTAATCGCCGGGATTGCATCCGCGTGGTTCCTCGGCGGAAGTGGCGGCACGGTCGATTCGGCGGCTTCCCCGAAGAGCGGCACGGGCGCGATTGACCCAGAAACGCTTCCTGTCTCGCTCCGCAATCGCCTGGTGTTGCCGGCCAAGCCGTTGGATAAGCGCCCGTACACTTTGGAGCCGTCCAGCTTCAACGAGCCGGAAGTTCGCGCCTCCTATCAGGCTGCGCGCGACGTACCGGAAGTTCTGGAGCACATACCCTGCTACTGTGGCTGCTTCGCAAACTCGGGGCATCGGAATAATCTGGACTGCTTCAAGGATAACCACGGCGTAAGCTGCGCCCTTTGCCGGACGATCGCGGTTGAATCCAAAGCCATGTCGCAGGCGGGATTGCCCGTTGAGCAGATCAGCCTGGCCATCAATGAAAAGTATGCCCCTCGCGTTCGCTAAAATCTGATCTGCCAGTTCCCTGTTATCACCAAAGCATTCATAGTGAAGCAGCCTTTATACGAGCCTGCGCAGTGGCATCTCCGTACCTTTTTGTATTCATTCTGTATAACCTAATCCATGAATTGTTTCCTTGCCAGCGGTTGCCGATAATTCGACCTTGGTCTCCTTTCGAGTGTGCCTTGGTGGCCGCGTGCTCTGATCCCAAGGTGGCCGGGCGGTTTACCCTGAAGTGAACAAGTTAACAGGCGATTGCGGTTTTTCCGTATCTGGCCTTCTCAGAGCAGCCCGATAGCGGATAGAATGGCAAGATTGGATGTTAGTAAAAGGGTGGCATCCGCCCTCAAGGGAAACTGTATCCGGGATTTCCCATGTGCCTCCATGCTGAAAATGGAGATGGGGATCCGACACAACCCGGAAGTCAAGGTTGGGAATGGCAGAGAAAAAAGACCAACATCTGATCCAGGCTGGCGGACTAAGCGTTGATGAAATTAAAAACGCGATAGTCAAAAGCTCGTCAGAGAATAAATCTCTGATCGAGTCGGTGCTGGCCGATGATCGGGTTAGCGAAGAAGGTCTCGCCGACTCGCTAGCTGCCTATGCGCGATTCCCGCGCGTCAATCTGGCCACCGCTAACATCGATCCTGAAGCCGTCAAGCTTCTTCCGCAGGATATCGCTCGCAAGTATTTCTGTATCCCGATCCGGACAGAGGGCCGCCATATGTTGGTGGCCATGGCCAATCCGACCGACTACCGAGCCATGCAGGAGGTCGAGTTCAAGATCGGGCGCACCTTGAAGGTGCTGGTCTGCACGCGCACGGAAATTCTCGACGCAATTGCGAAATTTTACGAGCCGGAAAACAGCCTGAAGGCGTTCACGGATGGTCTGGATGACGCCACGGATCTGATGATCATCGCCGGCGACGGGAACACGGGCGCCGAGATTGACCTTTCCGACGGTAGAAGCCAGGCCGAGCTTCCCCCTGTCATCAAGGTCGTTAATCTGATTATTCAGGATGCGATCAACCAGCGCGCAACGGATATTCACGTTGAGCCCACTCTCAATGATGTCCAAGTCCGAGCCCGTATTGACGGTGTGCTGCGTCAATTGATGCAACTGCCGAAGTGGCTCGGGACGCCGATTAGTTCGCGTATGAAAGTTCTGGCGAAGCTGGATATCGCGGAGCGCCGTCTGCCCCAGGACGGACGCATAAAGGTCCAACGTGAAAGTAAATCCTATGATTTGCGCGTTTCCACGTTGCCAACATTGTTCGGCGAAAAGATCGTGCTCCGAATTCTTTCTTCCGGCACCGAACTTCCCACTCTGGAACAGGTAAATCTCGATCCCGCGGATTTGAAAATTCTGATGCGGTCGCTCAATCAACCGCAGGGACTGATCCTTGTTACGGGACCGACGGGAAGTGGTAAATCCACTACGCTGTACGCCAGCCTGGGTTATCGCAAGAGCGCTGAAGTGAATATCGTTACAGTGGAAGACCAGGTTGAATATCAGATGCAGGGGATCAATCAGGTCCAAGTCAACGTCAAGGCGGGATTGACGTTTGCCAGTTGTCTTCGATCCATACTGCGGCAAGACCCTGACGTAATTTTGATCGGCGAAATGCGTGATCTCGAAACGACTGAAATTTCCTTCCATGCAGCCATGACCGGCCACATGGTGCTCTCGACGTTGCACGCCAACAGCGCCATCGCCACCATCAACCGTTTACTCGATCTGGGCGTGGACCCGGTGCTGATCAGCTCCTCCATTACTCTGATTATCGCTCAGCGACTGCTGCGAAAACTTTGCCAGGAATGCAAGAAGCCATACGATCCTCCACCGGGAATGCTCGAACGACTCGGCGTTGTTCCTGATGGGACACAATACTTTCAGGCTGGCGGATGCCAGCGTTGCGGCGAAACGGGATTCTCCGGACGAATGGCCGTCCATGAGATGCTGACTGTCAACAACACCGTCCGCGAGCTGATCGTGCGCAAGGCATCTGAGTACGAGATCCAAGCCGCGATGCGGGCACAGGGAATGACTTTCCTGCTTGAGCGTGGCATGGACAAGGCCCGCGCGGGATTGACCGCCATCAGCGAACTCTTCCGAGTCCTGCAACTGGATGAACAGGAAGCATTCTCCGCCCAGAAGCAGGAGCGTTGCCCAAGCTGCAAAGCTACGGTTGAGGCTGAATATGCTCTTTGTCCCAACTGCCTCACTTCTCTGAAGACGCTCTGCGGCCGGTGCAATCAGCACCTGAAGCTGGATTGGAAGATGTGCCCGTACTGCAAGGCTCCCGTGACGGACGAGATGACCGATCCGGCGCGCCTTCTTCCTGCGGCCGATCTCAGCGGCGTTACCGACACGACTTCAGCAGAACCAGTTCACGTAACCACTTCCGGCATCCCGGCTTCTCCAATTACAGCAGTCCGCCGCCCGGCCGCTTCGTTGCGAACGGACGCCCCCTCGGCGAATGGCGACACCGCGCCTAGCAAGATGCCGCGTATCCTGATTGTTGATGATGACGCTGCTATCCGGTTGGTCGTAGCCAAATCGCTTGAACAGCTTCCATTTGATATCAACACCGAACTGGCTTCCAATGGAACGCAGGGTGTTGAGATGGCATCGAAAAACCATCCGGACCTGATCATTCTTGATGTCATGATGCCGGGCATGGATGGTTTTGCAGTGTGCGAAAAACTTCGGTCGCAAGTTGAGACCGCCTTCATTCCCATTATGATGCTGACCGCCAATCCAAGTGAGGAAGGCCGCATCCGCGGTTATATGGTGGGCACGGACGATTATGTCTCCAAGCCCTTCAATGTGGCCGAATTGAATGCGCGTGTCACCCGCCTCCTCCGTCGAGCCTATGGAATATCGTAAATCTGTAATTAAAGACTATTACATAACCCTTGGCGTTGGCCATGAGGCCACCACTTCGGAAATAAAGAAGGCATACAGGGCGTTGGCCCAGAGATTTCATCCGGACCATGTGCAGGGTTAGGAGACCATCACCGCGTCTGAAAAGATGATTCTGATCAATGAAGCTTTCGCAGTCCTTTCCGACGAACGGCGCCGGAAAGCCTTTGATCGCGAACTTCTATTGGAACGATCTCCCACGTCGATCCCCTTGGCGACACCCTCAGCTTCAAACGATTGGGAAATCCCCGTCGCTCCTATGTCCAGGCCGGGTGCCGGCAAGCCTCGGCAAAACTTAGACGTGGATAAGTCGGTTTCGCAGGACTTCTTTGAAAAGGTCAAGCTCCAGGTGATGCAAGCAGGCGAATCCGCGAAAATGAAGGATGAGAGCGAGCCCGGCTGGATGTGGTCGCTGCAAGGAAAAACCTGGGGTGGAAATTATTGGGTAGCCCTGCGAATTTTTCCGGTGCTCAATCCGAACATCACCCGTGAGCTACTCAAACAAATCGACGCGCTTATGTCCAAGCGCCGTTCGGGATGGAAAAACAATGCGTTTGTTTTTGTATTGGGATTTCAATCGCTGCAGGAAAGCGATATGGTCCTTAGACTCATACGGACGTACTGCTTGCGCGAGGAATACAGTGTTCCCCGCAATATGTTGAATATTTTAGTGATGGACGCCGCACAACGTCGTTCGATTGTCTGCGGCAAGCGCGCTGGCGATGAAGTTCTGCAAGCCCTCCTCAGTGCACTGGGCGCCTCCGCCTGAGAATTCTCCCAGCATACCCCGCCCGCAAAAAATCGCTTCGCGGGCCTCAACTACGAGGTTCCCGAAGCATTCCGCTCAATGACCTCTCGTGCATACGATCATTCGGATGGATTGGCGAGAGGCAAGTCGAAGTTGAAGCTGGCCCCGTGGCCAGGTTCGCTATCAACCCAGATGCTTCCCCGGTGCTGTTCGATGAGGGCACGGCAAATAGTCAGGCCAAGGCCTGTGCCATTCTTGGCTCCCTGCAGTTGCATGAATCGATCAAATACCCGCTCCAACTGATCCTTGGGAATTCCTGGCCCTTCATCCGTAACCGTAACGCGGATCGTCTGGCCAAAGTGGCCAACGCGAATTCGGACGACACTTTCCGGGGGAGAATATTTCAGAGCATTCGACAGAAGATTCGTGACAATCTGATCCAATCTGTCCCGGTCAGCCAGCACAGGAGGCAATGGATCGGGCTGATCAAGCTGGATGGAAACACGATGTGTCTCGGCCAGCGCACGCAAGCTGCGCATCGACCGCCGGACGATATCTCCCATATCGTGTTTATCCAGATGCAGTTCCATTTTCCCGGAATCAATTTTGGCGATGTCCAGCAGATCATTGATCAACCGTACCAACCGGTCCACGGCTGTTAGAGAAATTCCGAGTAGTTCCGTAGCCTCCGGAGGAAGTTCCCCGGCATAGCCACCCAGCAAGAGTTCGAGGGCTCCCTTGATGGAAGTCATGGGCGTGCGCATCTCATGCGAGGCCACGGAGATGAAATCATTCTTCATCTCATCAATCTCGCCTTCCTGCGTGGCATCGGCGAACGTAAAGAGATAGCCTCTAGCCTCAGGACCGTCCATTCCGGGCGCGGGATTGTGTGGTTGCACAATAATGCGGATAAACTTGCGCTTGGGAATTAACACCGGGAAGATCAATGTGAGCAGGTTCTTGGGAGGCGACGGCGTAATATTTCCAAGAGTCCGTAGCAGCTCTCCTGTCGCCTCGCGCTGGGAAAACTCCCGCGCCAACTCCATCAAATTCTTCCCGAGGAAATAATCTGCTGTCGTTCCAAGCCCCTCGACGAGGTAGCGATTAACGTAATGCACGCGCCAGTTAGCGTCCGTGACAAGAATGCCGCGGGCCAGGCTGTCGAGGATAAGTCCGGGATGTTGTAGTATGTCAGTCACGAAGTTGTGGCCATTGCCTCTTCCTATCAGCCGACGGCAAACGATTCGCTCAAGCGGTCTTGGCACTCTCTAATAGCTTCTTAATTTCATCCGCCAGACTCATCGGATTAAACGGCTTGACCAAGTAGCCGATGGCGCCCGGCTGGAGCCCTTTGCGGATCTCCGACTCCTGCGACTTCGCAGTCAAAAAGATGACTGGAATATCCCGCAGATTGGGGTCCAGTTTCAGCTTCTGACAAGTCTCATATCCATCCAGGCGCGGCATCATGCAATCCAGCAAAATCAAGTCCGGCTTTTCCGCAGCAGCCATGGCCAAGCCGTCGATGCCATCATTGGCAACAATAACAGTCCACCCACTCCGAAACTGCAGGCTGATCTGCGCCACCTTCCGGATATCCTGCTCATCCTCGACCAATAAGGCCTTGCGAATTTCCATTCTTATTCTTTCTTGCCGTGAAACTGCGCTGGACTCCACTTAGGCCGATTTGGGGGCCGCGAGAGAGAAAGCGGAGCGAATCGCGCGAAGGAAAGTGGCCATCTCCACCGGTTTGCGCAAAAATAGGGTCGCCCCAGCCTGCAGCACTTTCCCTGCTAACTCATCATTAACCGACAGACTAATTACCGGGACGGTTCTTGTCTTTGGATTTCCCTTGAGCATTCGCAGTACATCCACGCCTGTCATGTCGGGAAGAATCAGATCCAGGGTTATGACATCCGGATGGTGGAGCAGCACGGCATCAAGGACCTCACCGCCGGTACCCACTTCAATGGCGCGATGCCCTTCAAGATTCAACATGCGAACAATAATTCGCCGCGTGTCCGCATCGTCGTCCACAACCAGAACCAGCATGCTCTCCTGATTGTTCCTGACACTGGCTGGCGACTACTGCCATTAGACGGATTGCGCCATCGGAAGCAACATGGAAAATATACTCCCCCTGCCGGGGTCGCTGCGAACCCAGATTCTTCCACCATGGCTTTCCACGACGCCTCGACAGATGGCCAAACCCAAACCAGAACCCTGATGCTCTCGGGTCATCACGCTTTCGGCCTGTTCAAACTTATCGAAGATACGCGTCTGCGCCTCAAACGGAACACCCTTGCCTTCATCCTGGACCCATAAATGCAACATGCGGGGATTGTCGCTGGACGGCTCGGCGCCAATTCGCACCGTACCCATTGCAGGAGAGAACTTGACTGCATTTGCGATCAATTGTGCCAGCACTCGCTCCATGCTTTCTGGATCGACAAGTAGATTGGGCAGTCCTGGCATAATGCGGTTCTCAATTCGAACTTGACCCGGCTCGATTTGCGAAACGGCGATGGATCGCGAACGGGTAACCAGTTCCAAGACACCTACGGGGATCGGCTTCAATTGAAGTTTGCCGGTCTCCATGCGGAAAATTTCCAGGATGTCATTCACCAGCAAAATCAACCGGTCCGTGTTGCTGCTGGCGATGTCCAATAAGTCATGGATGGGACCGGGCACCGGACCGCCCGCGCCTCCCAGCACCAGACCCACGGCTCCCTTGATGGCCGTCAGCGGGGTTCGCAGTTCGTGCGAAACGGTCGAGATAAATTCACTCTTGCGGTGTTCCACTTCGCTGGCTGTCGTTCGCTCTCCGGTGGAGATAATGATGCCAACCAAGCTGGAGAGTTCACCAAAAACCGGCACGCAATACAACCGCAGGCTGCCCTTGTCGTCATGCAGCAGAAATACATTGTCACTGGCTTGGGACGGCTTGCGATAAATGGCCGCAGCGGTGGCTTTCAATTTTTCTGGAGCGACAACCACCTTGCGTAATTTCCCAACCGTGGACAACAGATCCAAAGAACGGATGTTCTCCGCGGTTCCCCCCAAATACTGCGTGAATCGTTGGTTGGCCTGCAACATTTTGCCGGAGGACTCAAACAGGCAGATGGGATAATCCATCGAATTGAGCGCGGTTTCAAAGCTGGTGGCCTGTTCCTGAAGATTGCGCGACAGCTTGCGCACTGCCTCGGTGCTCTGCTCCAAATCGCCCAACCACGTGGCTTCCTTCTCCCGTATCTGGCTGGAAATGTTGCTGACGGCCCGCGCCAGCGTGGTGATCTCATCGGAATCCGAGTCGGAATCCGAGTCTGTAATGTCGCGAGTTCCAGGCGAAATCTAGTCCGTTATTTTGGCCAGTTTTTCTACCGGGCCAAGGAGGTTTCGATCGATTGAAAGGCCGATGGCGAATAGCAATCCCACCACCCCCATGGCATAAACCGATAACCATAACAGTGTCGGGGGAATGTGATAACTAAAAAGGAAAGGAGAAAGGGCAATGGCCGCCAGGACCATTATTGAGGGCCATATGATGTGGCGACGAAGTTTGGATCGAAGAACCTTCATTGCCATTTAGTGCGAACAATTCATTGTAGGCTGTAAAGCCGCCAGTGACAAGAATTTGGGAACAACTTCAGAGTGTGGCATCGAAACTCTAATGGTACATGAAGTTTGCGCGCTTCTGTCGCATCCCCATCAGGAGCGAACCTGCCCCTTAAGCGGGTGCTGCCACAGCAAATGATCCAGACCATCAGAAAAGACTCTCGGAGGCCTTGGGCTTTGCCGCCGCAACTGCCGCGACGGGCGCATACGACCGGCGGTGTTGCCGCGTGGCGCCCAGATTGCGCAGCGCCGCGCAGTGTTCGGCGGTACCGTAGCCTTTGTTTTGTCCTAGATTGTAGCCAGGAAATATCCGCTCATATTCCTGCATCCTGCGGTCCCGCTCCACCTTGGCAAGTATGGATGCAGCGGCAATGGAGAGGCACAGCGCGTCGCCATGAATCAGGGATAATTGCGGAGTCATCAGGTCCAGCCGTAGCGCGTCCACAAAAACAAAATCAGGTTCGGGATGCAGGGTCAACACGGCTTGGCGCATCGCCACTCGTGAGGCCTGATAGACATTAATTCGATCAATCTCCCCCGCATCGACTTCGGCAACGGACCAGCTTAACGCGGTGGCCTTGATCTGCGCTTCGAGTTCCTCACGCCGGGCGGCGGTGAGTTGCTTACTGTCGTTGATTCCTTTAATGCGGAGGGAGGGATTCAGGATAACGGCGGCGGCCATGACTGGTCCAAACAAGGCTCCGCGCCCGGCTTCGTCCGCACCCGCTGGGCGCTCAAAACCCGCGATGGCGGCCTGCTTCTCGAACCAGCGCGTACATCCGTTTCGATGATTTTTCTGACGGAGTTTGTTGAGCCGAAATTTATTGAGTATGTATCGCGGCGGAGTGGGGAAGTGCTGACCCGGGCCGGATAAACTTTCGAGACGGCCCAGCTCGAATGACCCGGAGCGATCCGCATCGCTCGCAGACTCTTCCACAAACAACCGTAAGTTGCCTGAGGGCAGATTGCTCCGGGTCAAAGCGGTATCTCGCTAGTTCTTGTTCTGAATCTGCTCGCGAATGCGGGCAGCCTTACCGCGCAGTCCACGCAGGTAATAGAGCTTTGCGCGGCGGACGGTCCCGCGACGCACCAGATCCACTTTCTCTACCGTGGGAGAGTGGAACGGGAAGATACGCTCGACGCCCTGGCCAAAGCTGATCTTGCGTACGGTGAAGGTGCGCGACGGGCCGAGATTACGCTCGCCGATGACCACACCCTCAAACGCCTGGACGCGTTCTTTTTCGCCTTCCTTGATTTTCACGTGAACCCGAACGGTATCACCGGGACTGAAGGGTGCAATCTCTTTGCGCCGCTCCACTTTGGTTGCTCTCTCAAATGCGTTCATTGCTCGTCTGCTTTCCGCGCGGGGGAATTCATCCTCTCCGCGCCTTTCAATTCTTCCAGCCACCCTCGTTGCTCCGCGTCAAGCTTGGCGATGCGAAGCAGGTCCGGCCGGTTCTTCCAGGTTTTTTCAAGCGCCTTGCGGCGTCTCCAAATTTCAATCTGCCGGTGATTGCCCGAGAGCAGCGCTTCCGGTACCTTCATCTCGCGGGGCATCTCGCTGCCTTGATCTGAATGAAGATCCGTATAGACAGCGGGCCTCGTGTAATGAGGACAGTCTAAGATTCCGACCGCCTCTTCGCTCCCGGCCTCCGCCTCACTCCCCACACCATTCTCCACATTGACCGGCACCGAGAATGATTCGCGGACAGCCGACTGCGC
The DNA here is from genome assembly GCA_009691245.1 of Acidobacteriota bacterium. NCBI lineage: Bacteria > Pseudomonadati > Acidobacteriota > Acidobacteriota bacterium. Next base: position 17,022 of record SHUM01000052.1, read on the forward strand.
GTTTCCCAAAACTCCCGGCAACAGTCGCGCGATCGTGTCTACCACCACCGCTGCGGCCAACTCTCCGCCGGAGAGCACGTAATCGCCGATCGAAAGTTCCTCGTCGGCAAGATACTCGGCCACTCGCTCATCCACGCCCTCGTAGCGACCGCAGAGAAAAATCAGCCTATCTTCCCTGGCCAGCCGCGCCGCTTGCGGCTGCCGGAACCGTTGCCCCTGCGCCGACAGCAGAATCACGCGACCGCGTCCACTTGCGCTCTGCCGCTTCGACTGCAACTCAGCCACCGCCCGAAACAGCGGCTCCGGCTTGAGCACCATGCCCTCTTCGCCGCCAAATGGCCGATCATCAACGGTCTTGTGCCGGTCCTCGGTAAACTGGCGCAAATCGTGGATGGCCAAATCCATCAGCCCCGTCTCCCGGGCCCGGCGTATCATGCCGTGCTCGAAGGGTCCGGAAAAAAACTCGGGAAAAATGGTGACGATATCAATCGTCATTTATACCACTGCCGTCATTCATACCACTGCATTTCCGCGATCCTAAATTTCCTTTGCCCGTGGAGCGTTTTCCTTCCGCTCCTTCTCGCCGAGGTTCACATCCAGCAATCCCTCCGGCAGTCTTACATGGATAACCCGTCCGGCCACATCCACCGACGTGCAGATTTCCGCCGCGAACGGTATCAGCGCTTCATAGCTACGATTCGGGTTGCGATTGTCCTCACCGCTCACCGCAACATGCAGAAGTGCAACACCGCCGGGTTCTTCCCAATTCGTAACGCGACCGATTACCTTGCCGCCTTCGACGCCGCCTTCGACGCCGCCTTCGACGCCGCCTTCGACGATGTCACACCCGATCAGATCCGGCATGTAGACCGAGCCAGCCGGAAGCTCGCGGCGCTCGGAACGCGCGATCAATACTTCGCATCCCACCAGCGTCTCGGCCTGCGAGATGCTGTCCACGCCCGCAAATTTCAGTATGACTCCGCCCTTGTGGAACCATGCGTCATCCACACGATATGGAACAGGCTCTCCGCCCGTTGCGCCTCTTCTCAAGACAAAGCTGGCTCCGGCCACAAAACGGTCCGGGAAATCCGTCAGGATTTCCGCCGCAATCTCTCCCCGTCGCCCCTGGGTGCTGCGGATACGCGCCACGCAAACAAGCGCGTCTTCGCGTGCCTCCTGCCGCGCCTCCTGCCGCGTTAGTTCTGCCATGATGATTCCGCGCTACTCCAGGATTTCCAGGGTGAAGCGGCGTCTCAGCTTCATGCCCGCCGCGCCCAGTATGGTGCGGATCGAGCGCGCCGTACGTCCCTGTTTGCCGATTACTTTTCCAAGATCGTCGGGTGCCACGCGCAATTCCAAGACGGTACTCTGCTCACCGTCAATGGCATGCACGGCGACTTCGTCAGGTTTATCCACCAGAGCCTTCGCAATCATTTCAACCAGTTCTTTCACAGGGGCCTCCTACAAGTCTCACGTGTATGAGAACGCAACACGCTAAAGCGAGATCTTGCCGCACCTTTGGGGGCTACTGCCTTTGATGGCTGCTGCCTCTGGGGACTACTGATTGAAACGCGCGTCGGAATCTGTTGCCCTGAGCCTCCTGCACCGGAGGCGCATTCGATTAAGCCGCCGAACTTGCAGCTTCCGCTGGCTTGTTGCGATCAATGAGGCTACGCACCGTTGCCGATGGCTGCGCACCTTTGCTGATCCAATGTTGAACGCGTTCCCATTCCAGCTTCAACTGCACAGGCTCGACGCGAGGATTGTAGTGACCTACAATCTCGACGAAACGTCCCGTGTTGGCACGCTCTTTCTCAATCACAATAACCCTGTAGTGTGGCTTTTTCTTGGCGCCCACCCTCGCCAATCTTATTGCTAACAAGAAACTTCCTCCTGAATTCTATCCATTCGACTATCGTTTACTCATTGCTTCGATTTGAATACGCACAATATGAAACTATGCCGACTACGCTGGTTGTCCAACCCGGCTCTTCTTGCCGAGCTTGGACATCATGCGACCAGCCATGCTCTTCATCATTTTGCAGGCTTGATCGTATTGTTTCAACAAAACATTTACTTCCTGCACCGAAGTCCCGCTCCCTTTAGCGATGCGTTTGCGCCTGCTACCATTTAGAATCTGTGGGTTGCGCCGTTCCTGCCCGGTCATGGAATTTATTATTGCTTCCACCCGATTCAGCTCTTTTTCGTCAATCGCTTCCTTGGGAATGTTTTTCATCCCGCTAAACCCGGGGATCATCTCCGCCAACTGATCGAGCGGTCCCATCTTGCGCGCTTGTCCGATCTGCTCTTTGAAATCCTCCAGGGTAAAGTTATTGGTCCTAAGTTTCTCCCCGAGCGACTCGGCCTGACGGCGATCCATCACCTCGCTAGCCTTCTCGAGCAGCGTGGCCACATCGCCCATGCCCAGGATGCGTGAGGCCATGCGGTCCGGGTGAAACTGATCGAGGTTGTCGAGCTTCTCGCCCGTGCCCACGAACTTGATCGGCTGCCCGGTTACTTCGCGGATCGAAAGCGCCGCGCCGCCGCGCGCATCGCCATCAAGCTTGGTCAGCACCACGCCGGTCAGTCCGAGCCTGCGATGAAACTCCTCGGCGCTGCGCACCGCGTCCTGCCCGGTCATGGCGTCGGCGACCAGCAAAATCTCCGACGGGTCGAGGCCCTTCTTCAACTCCTCCATCTCGCCCATCAACTCATCGTCAATGTGCAGACGGCCCGCGGTATCAACCAGCAGGATGTTCATGCCCTTGTTGCGGGCCTCCAAACGCGCAGCCAACGCGCGTTCCAGCGGTTTGTCAGAATCGCTGGCAAATACGGGCACGCCAACGGATTTTCCCGCCACGGCCAACTGCTCGCGCGCCGCGGGACGATAGACGTCCACCGAAACCAGCAGAGGGAAATGGCCGCCCTTCTGCAACCAGCGCGCCAGTTTCGCCGAAGTCGTGGTCTTGCCGGAGCCTTGTAATCCGGCCATCAGAATCACTGTGGGTGATTGTGATGCGAATTTCAGCTTGGCCGCGTTGCCGCCGAGAATCTCGCACAACTCCTCGTAGACAATCTTCAGCACCTGCTGGCTCGGCGAGAAACTCTCCAGAACTTCCTGCCCCATCACCTTGGCCTGTAGGCGATCAATGAAATCCTTGACCACCTTCAAGCTAACGTCGGCCTCGAGCAGCGCCACGCGAATCTCCCGCAGCGCCTCGCGGGCGTTTTCCTCGTTCAGGCTGGCCTGGCCGCGCAGTCCTTTGAAGACACGTTGGAACTTCTCTGTCAGACTCTCAAACACAAATACCTGCCTGCCATTTGCCTGCCGATTTTAAGGTTGGTTTCCTGCGCGGAGGGAACGCCTAGGGGCAAGTGCCCCAATTATAGATTCTAGCGGTCCGGGTACCCCACCGTCAAGGACGCGCGCCGGAAAATCCGCTGCCGAAATTTCCCCTCGCCGGCCGGTCTCACATGCCCCACAGACTCTCGGTCTTAGCGGTCCAATTCACTTTTGCGGAATCTTCGGAATGTGCCCAAAGAATTCGCGTTGCCCAAATCATCAACTTCTCAGGTTTTCTCGGTTGCCTCGGAGTTTGCGGTCAGGTTTTCGACAGCTTTTCGTTCCTCCGGACGACCACAAGTCCAGAGACTTTCGCGATTCCCGGTCCGAGTCTCTGCCGTAAAAAGCCCTCTCATCGCCTTCCAGCCGTCGAACCCATCCATTTTGTCACTCACAAGCCACGTCCCTTTTCGAATATTGCCTTTGTGGACACGTGACAATTTGTGGCCTTGCCCTACGCAATACGTCCCCGCCATATAACGTCTTCTCATCCAGGCTTCCCACCCATATTACTCCCGGCCCTACATGGCCGATCGCCGCGCTCCAAATTTTCCAAATTTTCCAGATCGTCAAAGTTCGCGGTTCCATCGGTCCCGCCAAGAAATCCTGACTGCAAAAATTAACGTGCGCCCGGAGTAGTTGTGCGGTATATTTTGCCCCTGACCAAAGCGATCCAATGGATCCTGTTGTTGCGAATGATGTGGTGCGAATTGGGTGTCGCGAATTACTTTCGGACGCCCGAAACTTCGGGCGCTTCAGCAGGGCCGGGGCAGAGACTCTACACAAATTTTACACAAGGATAAATACAGTTATGAAGTTCATGGTCACCTGGGAGATTTTTCCAGGCTGCTACGAAGCCGCCGCCGAGCGCTTTCTAGGTAGTGGCGGGCCGACGCCCAAGGGCGTGAAGTCCATCGCTCGCTGGCACGGACCCGGCTCGACTGTCGGCTGGCACATCGTCGAGTCGAACGACCCACGCGCGCTGGCCGAAGACTCCGCCGAGTGGGCCGACCTGCTGGACATGCAGGTAACGCCCGTGCTGGATGACGCCGACGCCGCCAAAGTGATGGGCAAACGCTTCGGCAAAAAGTCCCGCAAGAAATAGCCCGCTGCGTGAGCAGCCGTGCTTCAATAGGGCAGGCATTCCTGCCTGTCCCGCACGAAGTGCGCAAAACCGGGCAGGCAAGAATGCCTGCCCCACCTAAGAAGTTCACGCATTTCAAGCTGCCCTCAGCTCCTCTAACTCCCTCCAATTGACCATCCATATATTAATATGTATATTTATATAGTAGAGAGAGAACCAAAGCGAGTTCACTGGATGGGATCGTCCCGGCGCGACCTGCGAACTTTTCCACGGCAGGTTCGCAGTGATTTCGGAAAGGCTCTATACGCTGCGCAACAGGGCGAGACGGACCCAGCCGCCAAGCCACTGAAACGTTTCGGCGGCACACGTGTCATGGAGATCGTGGACCGCTACGATACCAACACGTATCGGGCCGTTTACACAGCGAAGTTTGCGGACGTGATTTACGTCCTGCACGCCTTCCAGAAAAAATCGATGAAGGGAATTGCCACGCCGCAACGTGATATCGAGCTAATTCGTCAGCGATTGGCCGAGGCGGAGCGGCTGAAGCGGGAAAGGCAGAACTGAGATGAAAAGCAAGAGACCCAATATAAAATTTGAAGCTGGCAGTGGAAATGTCTTCGCGGACTTGGGACTTCCCCACCCCGAGCAGGAACTGCTCAAAGCTCGCCTGACGTTGCAAATCTATCGTCTGATCAAGCAGCGCGGCCTCACGCAGACGGAGGCCGGGGAGATTCTCGGCATCCAGCAGCCGCATGTCTCGCTGCTGATGCGCAATCGCTCCGGCAGTTTTTCCGTGGGCCGGTTGATGGAGTTTCTAACGTCACTTGGCCAGGACGTGGAAATCTCCGTCCGCCCTACACGGAAGAGCCAAGGCCACTTGTCCGTCGTCGCCTGACGCGGCCACCCCTGCCTGTAGGGGCAGGCCGGAGGCCTGCCACATCGGGGAAGAGACCGGTAATTCGTTCTCTTCCTATTTGACCTTGCCTTGATCATCGATCCAATCACTTTCTACACTTGTCACAATCCAGTCGATGCTGTTAGGTAGGTTTGCGGCTAAACTAGCGAGTGATTGAAACTCCTTTTCATATACCTCCAGTTTGCCTTCATCGAAGAACCCTCATAAAATAAGCGGCCCGGGAGGATTAAGAAACATTGCGTGGGCGATAGTCATCTGCGTTGGATGGCTAAATTGGTCGCGGAACTTGGATGCCCGTTCTAGAGTCTCCACACCCTCCTTATTAAGATCGAGATTTTTTGAAAGCCGAACGAGATGAGAGATCGCCTTTTGCGTTGAATATTTTCCGTCCATGTACTTCTTTAGTACGCCGGTGTTGCGCCGCGAAGCAAGGATGGATACAGCTATGCCTTCTAGTACTTGTCGGTGTACATGCCCAGACTGGATGGGAAGCCCAATCATCATTAGCTTCATCGCAATTACGAGATTATTAATAGTTCCGTATACCAACGCGGTGATGTGAGCTCGTTCCATGGAGCCCTTAACCTGAGCATCCAGCCGCTGCCAATTTCTGCATGCTTCCGCGATATGACCCACGAATCGGTCGATCTGCCGATCGTGACCCTTGATGAATTTTATTCTTATTTCGGGATCAAATTCTCCCAATAAGACAGCGATAGTGTGTCTCTCGAATTTTGAAGTCAGGTGTGCCCTCCCCCAAGAGGCAACTTGATAGCGGGTATGTCCCGACATGCGACGCAAGATTCGCAACCTTTGACTAATTGCGCAATCCCTGGGTTTGTCAGGTTATTCTACATAAATCTTTAGGCCCGCGGAGCGGGTGGCTTTGCGCAGCGCTGTGTCCAGCGTCGCCAGCGGCGCTGCTTGCCGGACGGCTACTTCGAGATAGGCCGCGTCATATGCGGAAAGATTGTATTCCCGCGCCAGAGGAAGGACATGGCGCATGGTCTCGGCGACGGATTGTGAATGCTCGATGATCGTCAGGCCGCCCAGCAGTTCCACAAAACGCCGCACGTCCGACTGCTTTACTCGCTTACGCCGCTCGGCCACCATGACTGCGTTGGTGATTTCCAGTGACCAGAGGGCTGGAACTATTACCGTCCGGCCTTCCAGGGCCACCAACACTGCGTCTGCGTATTCGCTGGCTTCGTCGGGAAAACACCAGGCCAGCGCGACTGAGGCATCCACCACGATCCCGGTCAAAATCGCCGCCCTGCGCTCACCATCTCGCGGATGCTCATGCGATCGGGTTTAATCCGCTTCCGCAGAGCGCGCATGCCCTTCACAACTCCCTGGTGCGTTAATCTGGTCCCCTTCTCTTCGACAGGAACCAGCATGGCAGCCGGAACGCCGTGGCGCGTGATCGTGATTTTTTCGCCCTGCCTTACCCGGTCCAACAGGTCAGAGAGATGTGTCTTGGCCTCAAAGGCTCCCACCGAGTCCATACGGCCTCCAATTAAACTAGTTCGAACTAGTTTAATTATAACCACAAAAGCAGATTTCTCGCTATGCTCAGAATGACAACGAAAGGTGAGAGGAATGACAATGAGGGGTGGCAGGAAAAAACCACGGCCAGCAGATCGCTGACCGTGGCTACCAGAGCAGGAAAATCAAACCACTGTAATTACCGGCGGGCGACGCCTTGCGCGCTTTTGCGACGCAGGCGGAGGTCGGCCAGCGTCGAGACCACCATGCCGGGCGTTTTGAGATCGTATTCGCGGGCGAACTCGGGGCTCGAGAAGACGGGTTTGCCGTCCACCATGGTCAGCAGCGCTTTCAGTTCGCTGATGTCGTCTTCGGGGATGGTCATGTAGTCTTTGTCGAGGACGACGATATCGGCCAGCTTGCCCGGCTCGAGCGAGCCAAGCGTGTCGCCTTTCAGGGTGTAGAGGGCGCCGTTGCGCGTCGAGACGATGAGCGCTTCTTCGCGCGTCAGGCGCTCATGCGCGCCCCAGACTTTGCCGTTGCGGTCTTTGCGCGTGATGGAGGTTTCCAAGCCGTCGAAGCCGCCCATCTCGTTCGAGACGATGACGCCGTTCTTGATCATGGTCTTGGCGGGCGACGGGAAATTATTGGCGACCTTCTCGCCGTACATCTTGGCCGCGGCTTCTCCGCCCAAGCTGAATTCGCAACTGAACATGAGTCCTAATTTCGCGGCGCGCGGCATGTCGGCGGGATCGACCAGGCGGCAGTGATCGAGCGCCCAGTTCTTTGTGGAGTTGGGGCCATACTTGCCCTGCATCTCTTCCATGGTATTCAGGATCAGCTTCACGGAGCGGTCGCCGGCGGCGTGCGTATTGGCGAGACGCGCGCCGTCGCGGGCGCTGAGGTCGAGGAACTCGCGGAAGTAGTTGGCGCTGATCGGAGCGCCCTTGGGTCCTTTGTACTCAATGTCATTCAGGCACTGGCCGTTCGAGCCCCACCACTTGTCGAGATTCGATGTGGCATCGACGCGGGTGGTGGCCACGCACATGCGGTTGCCCGAGCCGTCGATGGCCGAGGGCGCGGCGGAGATGGCCCACACGCGCGGCGTGCCCTTGCCCATCAACCCGCCAGCCTCCTTCAGGCCTTCTTTGCCGAAGTCCCTGCGCCCGAAGTAGGTCTCGAAGCCGAACGCCAGGCGAAGTTGCAGGATGCCTTGCTGGTCCATGAACTTAAAAGTTTTCTCGGCGTAGACGGGCAGGCGCGTGGAGATGGTGGTGATGCCTTCGGCGATCAGTTCGTCATTGGCCATCTTGAAAATCGGCGCCATGAC
>SHUM01000053.1 GCA_009691245.1 Acidobacteriota bacterium
AATGGTCGGGGCGAGAGGATTTGAACCTCCGACCCCCTGGTCCCGAACCAGGTGCTCTACCAGGCTGAGCCACGCCCCGACGTTTGGGTGGGCGAATCCGGTCGCCGAACGCACGGCACCAGGCGATCCGTCTGCACTGTCTGATTAGTGTAGAGGCCACCTGTTCGCTTTGTCAACCGATGCGCCCATCACGCCGGTCTTTCCTTCATTAATCCTGGAACACCAACCGCCCTGGAGCACCAAGTGCCCTAGAACACCAATCGTAATGAAACCTGCGTTACGCGGCCCTTGTTCACCGTGTTCGTGATTTGTCCGAAGGTGGGAGAGGTTACTGTGGTTCCCGGGGCGCTGAACTGCGCGTGGTTGACAAGATTATAGAACTCGGCGCGAAACTGGAGTTGCTGCTCGGCTCGCGTCAGGATGAAGTTGCGGCCCAGCGCGAGGTTCCAGTTGTTGCTGCCGTCCTTGCGAAATGTCCGGAAGCCGATATTCCCGCTGCCGCCCACGGCGATGTTGGTGTCAAACGCCGGACATTGAAAGTAAGGGACCGTGTTGGCCGGCGAAACTTCCTTGCAGCCGACAGCACCCATTAATTTTTGCGAGGTGTCGGGATTGTCAAAGCTCGCGCCGAGTATGGTCGGGTCCAGCAGGTTGGGGCGATCGCTGCCCTCGGTATCAATGTTGCCGCGGCCCGGACCATCCGCGCCGGTGTATACCGAAAACGGCGTGCCGGAACGAAATGTGGTTGTGCCGGACACCGTCCACTTCGAGAACGCGCGGCTCACCCACGACGGAACTGCCGCCAGGGAATTTTCCAGCGCGGGAATCTCGTAAGAGTACGTCAGCGTAAGCGAGTGTGGCGTATCAAAGGAACTCACTGCCTTCAGATCGGGGATTACTATCTCCGTCTGGCTTACGTCGCCGCCGTTTCCGGTGTCGGCGAAATCGGCGATGGCCGTGTCGATCACCTTGGCGAAATTGTAGCGCGCCTCGAAGGCCAGTCCGCGGCTGCGGCGCTTGCTCCATGCAAGCAGCAGCGCGTCGTAGTAGCCTTGCGAGCCGTTTACAATATTATAGATTCTCCGCACCTGCTTGTTGGGACGGCGCGATTCCGCATCACTGGTGGTGTTGCAAGTGCGATTGGCGATGGGGATGTTGCATTCGGGACGCAGGTCGGGCACGGCGCGATTCAAACTGAGGCCGGTGAAGAGTTTGATCGTTCGGCTGCCCTGATAGCCAACTCGCACCAGCATCGCTCCTGGCAATTCGCGCTCGATCGCAAGATTATAGATATGAGAGTAGGGCACGGCGGCTGCGGCGTCGAGCGATCCCGTGCCGGAGATTCTTCCCGGTTGCGGCTGCAAGAAAGATATCTCGGGAATCTCCCGCAGGTCCGGCGCGCCGGCGGAGAAAGAGTTCACCAGCGGAGGATTGCCCGCCTGCCGGTTCCATGTGGCCAGTGTCAGTCCGCCAAAGTGAACGCCGTAGCCGCCGCGCACCACCATGTCTGCCACGCCGCTATTCCAGGCGAAGCCGAACTGTGGGCCAAAATTATTGGCGTCGGTGTCGTGCTGAAATTCAAAGCGATGCGAGACATCGTAGGGCGCGGTGATGGCTTCGTAGCGCAGGCCCCAATTCAGCGTCAGGTTCGGGCGCAGCCGGAAGCGGTCGTAATACCACGCGCTGTGCTCCCAGTTGCGATAACCGCGATATTGATTGCCCACCGATAACGCCAAGCGGCTGGGACGTCCGAGCAGGAAATTCTCGACAGCGGTCGCGGTGCGCATGGGGCCGGGGCAACTGTCGGCAATGACGATCTGCGTGTTCGCGTCGCAGATCAAAAATTCGCTGTTGAAGGTATAAGTTCCGCGCCCGTTGCTGGAGCGCTGGTCGCTGTCCCACAGATGCTTGATGATGAAGCCGGCCGAGACCGTGTGCCGGCCGTGCGTGTTGGTCACCTGCGGCGAAAGAAAATAGTGGTTCTCATAACGGCGGCGCGGGATGCCCTGTCCCGGCAGGCCGATGTTGCTGATCTCATCGCCCAGATCGAAATCAGGAACTTCAGTTAGCCCCAGGCTCCTGAGCAAATCCTGATAGCGCTCGGTGGGCAGCAGCAGCGCCGTGAGCCGGTCATAGTTGGCCGAAATCTGCCCGACGGTGGACGGTGAAAAATTCCGCGTATAGCTGAAGCGCAAACTATGCGGCTTGGTGCTGGTGGCGGGGTTTTGGCCGATGACCAGTTCGAACGGGTTTTCCTTGGTGTCCTGATACTGCTGATCAAAAACCCAGCGGTCGCCGGAGTGAACCGTACCATCGAGGTGGATGGAGAACGCGGTGCTGTCGATCTTGCGAAACGCGTTGGTGTTCAAATGGCGTGGGCTGATGTGCGGCAGGTTCGGCGCGGAGTCCGGATACGCCTGTAGCAAGGCGGAGATCAGGCCGCGCAGTTCCGGGTCGCTGGTGCGTGGCGCGCGCTCATTGGCCAGCGGAACCTGTATGTTGCCGTTCACGAAGCCGGTGTCCTTCACCTGTCCCCAGGCAAATGAGAAGGATGCCTTCTCTCGTATCAGCGGCCCGGAAACGGAGAATCCATACTGATTGCGGCGCGACGCCAGCAGCGGTCCGAACTGAAAGTAGGGCCGGGCGTTCAGCGAATGATTTTGATGAAACTCAAACAATGAGCCGTGAAACGCGCTCAACGGACGGCCCGCCGCCGCCCAATCGAAGGTATGCAGCGGATAGCCGAACTGCTCGCCATATAAATTGCGGTCGGCGCGAAATTCCGTTACGAATCGCCCATTCACCCCGGTGCGAATCATCTCGTTGAGGATGGCGTTGTTGTCGAGCAGAAGAATGAAGTCGTTGGGATTGCGCTCCTCCGCGCCGCGCACGGTCTCGGCCTCCGCGCTGGCCGCCAGGCGGATTTTTACTTCCACGTCCGGGCCACCGGCATTTACTTCCAAGGGGCCCTGACGTTGTTCCGCGAACCCGGTCTTCTGCACCCGAATCAGATAACTGCCCGCCGCAAGGGCAGGCACGTTGAATGTGCCGTCTTCTGCGCTCTGCATCGAAATGGCCGTTGTAAGACCATTGGTTAGGACATCTGGTGGGCCATCTTTTTGCACCGTAACGGCGGCTCCCGCCACGGCTTTGCCCTGCGCGTCGAGCACCTGGCCATGTATTTCCGCAGAGCGGCCTGCCAGCGCGTATGCGTGCAGCCACACGAGGGCTAATAGGACTCGGAGTAATCTCATTTTAGTGATTGAACTGCTCCCTTCGAGGACTCCCTTTAGTTTACCGCACGTGGCGTGCCGTAGGCTAGAGAGAGGACGGGGAGGTCGCGGGTCAGTTGGAATTTCCCGACCGCAAATTAAGCCGGCAAATTAAGATTGTCATCCTGAGCGCAGCGAAAGATATGCTTTGCGGTCTTCGTAGGAACAGCAGATCCTTCATCGCTACGCTCTTCAGGAGGACAACTTTTCAAATGGCCCACTACCGAAAGGGAAGGATCCGAATTCATCAGGGCGTAACCTTCGGGCGAAAATTCAGCAATTGGCTGGCGCGACGGCCATCGGGATTGGCGCCTTCCAGCAGCAGTTCCTGCGGCGAACTGGATTCAAACTCCACGTCGAAGGTCTCGCCGACCGAGACTTGCAGGTTGGCCGGCTGGAGCTTGTCGTAGGCGGAGGGCAGGTCCGCGCCGTCTTTTTTGATGACACGCCAGGCTACGGGTTTACCTTGTTGTTCGACTGGTTGTTCACCTGGGGGGCGCAGTGAGACGCGCAGCGATCCGAACGCCGCGGAGATATTGATGAAGCGCATCCGATATTTCTGTCCGGCGGAGAGCTGCATCGCCGTGGGCTGCGGCAAGCCATTCAGCAGGACCACCGGGCCAAACGGATTCGCCGGGCCGAGTGCAAACAGGAACGTCTTGTCCGTCTCCGGGTCATTCTGGGTGCCCGCTGGAAGAACGATGATCGGCCCCAGTATGCCGTTGGTAAGCTGATTCTCGTCATGGTAATGAGTGTGATAAATAAACGTTCCCGCGGTGGGCGGCGCCATGCGTGCCACGAAACTCTCGCCCGGCTCGATGGCGGGCGAGCGCTCCTGATCCTTGCCGCCCCACATGGGCACGCCGTCGTAATAGCTTTCGAGTTCTATGCCGTGCCAATGAATCGCCGTTGCATGATGACTCTGGTTCTCGACGGTAATCTCCACCGGCTGATTTTGCTGAAGAATAATCGGCGGGCCGACCAGAGGCGTTACACCCGCTGGCACGGTGGGCCTTGCAGGAATGCTCGCCTCGATGCCCGGCTCGGACAGTGTTAGTTCATAGAGGCTGGGATTCGCCGTGCGCTCGCCGACGCGCAGGTTCAACTTGCGCTCCGCGCGCCACGTTGTTGCCGGAGATGCCTTGCCGCTATCGACTACCGTGATGCCGAGAATCATTCCACCCATTCCCGCGTAGTTAACATCATGTGCTTTCGAGTGTTCGTCCATGGCGACCGGCGTGCCGCCGATGTCGCCCAGCTCCATGGGCACGGGCAGGCGCATATGCACCAATTTGTGGCAGTGATAGGTCCAGCGGCCGGGGGTCTCCGGAACCCAGGTCATCTCGTAGGTTTCGTCCAGATCGACCAGATGCGTGGCCACTTTCAGGCGTGTCGAGTCATCGTAGCGCGTGAAGGTCTCGCCATTGCCGACGCCTTCCACGTTGAAGTAGGAGCCATGCAGATGCATCGGATGGTTTACGTCGGAGGCATTGATCCACTTCCAGCGGACCGTCTCACCTTTTTCAAATGTGAATCGCTCCGTGAAGGGCCATGACTTGCCGTTGATCATGGTGCGTTGCGGGCCGTTCCAGCGCGTGAGCAGGAAGATGCGATCCTGTGGAGTTGCGCCCGGCGCGTCCACAACGAACGCTCCTGCCAACTGGGAATCCTTGAGGCGGCGGATAGGAGCCCCCTCGACGGGCGCTGCCACCCAATAGGAATAAGTGCCGGGATGGCCAGCCAGAAAACGAATTTCTCGTGTCTCTCCGGGCTGGACGGTGATGACTTCGCTGGCCTTGCCGGGGCGCTGGTGCAGACCGTGAAGAACAGCGGGCACGGGCGTCGCGTTGCGAAGTGTAACTTCGATGCGCGTTCCCTCCGGCACGCGAATCAGCGGGGCCGGCGCCTGCATTTGCTTGCCGACTTCCGCGAAAGCGAAGATGGGGATGGCGTCGCCGTCTTCCTCCAGTGGATGCCAGATGCCTTCGCTAATCTCCAGGCGCAGTTCCAGCACTCCATTGCGCAGCATGCCAGCGGGAGTACGATTGTCGTTGATGGTTACCGGCGGCAGAGTCGCGGCGATTGCTTGTGTTAGCAATGACGGCAGTCCAAGAAAAATCGCAACGGCAACGCGCGTCATCACCTGATTCAATGCACTCTGCATACGACCTCCAAGCCAAGAACTCAATGTCCTGCAATATACACGGAACCGCGGGTTATGGAAAGAGCGGAAGGGCTGCCGCTTACAGCAACTCGCGTAGAGATTTCTCGAAAGCGTCCTTGTATTCGAAGCCGACGATTTTGCCGCGCACAATTCCCGCGCGGTCGACGATCAACGTCGTGGGCAGGCCGAGCAGCCCCCAATCGGTCATGATCTCTGGATGATGGACGATCGGATACGTAACCCCAATCTCGCGGGCGAATCGCGCGGCGTCTTCCGCCGTGATGTCGATCGAGATTCCGATGATCGCCAATCCCTTCTCGCGATATTGCTGATGGAGCTGCTCGAAAGCGGGCATCTCCGTTTTGCAGGGTTCGCACCACGATGCCCAGACATCCACCACCAGCACTTTGCCGAGCAGCGTAGCGGACGATATCGGCCGGCCATCCACATCCGTAAATTCGAACGCGGGCAGCGGCTGGCCTTCGGTGGGCATAACCGAACCCTCGCCTATGTGGAATTCCATGCTGTGGTGATCCGTTCGCGTGGACTCCAATCCCAGCCCGATGATGATGGCGGCCGCCACCGCGAGCATTCCCAGGATGGCGGCCGCGCGTCCGGAAATTCTAAGGGGCATTCTTTACCTCCGTGATTTCCAGCTTCAGATTGCCCGTCGGCATCTTGGCCTTTCCTCCCCCTGCCGGCTTGCGGTAGAGGAAGCCTCGCACGGTAACGCGTGCCGCGGTCGCGCCGGGTTTGTCCGCAGAGAGTTTCTCTGCAGGTGAGTTGGGAACGATCTCGAAGGACTGCTTCGCGTTCAGCCGTAGTTGCAACGCTCCGCTCACCTGCTCGATGGTCCCGGTGGCCGTGATCTCCATCTCAGCCACACTCACTCCGCTGTCATAAGTGGCCTTCAGAATAAGATACGGGTCGAGTGCGGAGTCACTCTTCGGAGTAACAGTCACATGACCATCCCGCAGACTGACTTCCGCTTTGGCAACGCCATCCAGGCGTTGGAGGTGCTGCTGCACCCCGTAGGCTCAGAAGTTTCAGGTCATGCCCTCGACGCGCATATCGACACGATCAATGGCCGCGACCAGCGGACTGGCCCCCGCCCCCGCCATCGTCACCGCCAGAATCAGGCCTGTCAGAAAACGTTTGCTATTCATGGTTCTTACTCCTTTTGTAACTACTGGATGTTGACTTGAAAGTAAGTCACTTAACGAATTACAAATTGTTTGGTAAAGCCGAAGTTCAGGCGCCGCCGCTGTTCGTAGCCCGAGCCGTTCCAGTCCTGCCAGACGGGGAATTCCAGGCTGGCCCAGAAGACCAGGCCGCCGCGCGGGCTGATGTAAGTGGTCAGGCCAGCCGTGAAGATATCGTTCCCCGTGGCTGTCTGACAAACGCCCGCGAGGCGGTCGGGCGCGGCATGGCGCCAATGAAGGTCCGGGCCGATGAACCACTCGCCGCCGACCAGCGCGGTTTGCAGCGGGCGATAGTGAATCCAGAGCCGCGATTCCATCTCGTCGCCGCGCCGCCAGCCGCGGTCGCCTTCCGACCGCAAACGATAAGTGATCGAGGGATCGGCCACCAGCCGGTGCAGATTGAATAGGCCCGTGTAGGTGCCGCTTAGATTGAAGTGCCAGTCGGTGGAACCCGTGCCGGGTTGCAGCTCCGGCGCGAGCAGCGCTCCCGCCAGCCCACTTGCGTCGGTCTTTCCGGTGGGAAGTTTCGGGCCGGCGGAGAATGACGCTTGAGTGGTCCCGCGCGGCGAGTCCAGCCGCAGGAAGCGATACTTCAAGCTGAAGCTCGCGTCGCCCACGCCGGTTGCCGATTGTTCTCCGCCGGGCATCTGCAATTGGCGGTGAACAAACGGCAGTACAGCGGTGAGCTGGAAATCGCGGCGGAATGACCAGCTCGCGGTCAGCGGAATCTCGTGTTCGAAAGTTGGATGAATGACGCCGTCCCGCAGCGGCATCTCTCCCGCGACCCGCCGGTTCGAGGTGATTATGGAACTGTAAGAAATAAATGCCCCGTGAGGAAACAGTGTGGCGCCCTCTTCCGGCATGGGCCCCTGCGCCCGCGCCACCGTCGCGACGGCACAAAGCAATAAACGACACAATACGTTCATGAGATTCACCCCTTGGAAAAGGTTGCCAATTGGTCGATGTTCCTCGTTGCTCGGCGGCTTCACAGCACGCGTTCCGCCACGCAGGAAGACACAGATATCCGCGGAGATTGATTGGAATCAGGTAATAACGATGGGGGCCAGAGGGAAGTTAGACGCGCAGAGGCGGGGCACCGCGGGAATCGGGACTCTCTGCCGCGAAGGAAACGTATCGGTCAGGGTGAACGGCCAACAACGGCACGCTCGGAACTGAAACCGCGAGTACCGGCAGCATGGTCGTAAGCGCTACAATGTGGCTCACTGCGACCTTCTGCTCGCCGAGTACGGAACCTGTGAGGCAATTCAAACAACGGGGGCGTTCACTGGAGGAATCCGGCGCCTCCTGCTGCTGCGGGTGAAGCGGGCAGGGCGCGGACATCTTCTTCGCGGACTTGGGTGCTTCCTGGCCTATATTGGCCAGCGAACAAGCCACGGTTATGGCGAAGATGGGGGCAAGCATCCAGTTGGTTATACGCCACCGCATATTCCGCATAGTAGCATAGATTCGGAATGAAGTAATTGGGTTGCTCCGTCATCTCTGGCTCGGCCACAGGATATTAGGTCTTCCCTAAAAGTTGCATGGCGAGCAGGACGATACTCAGCACCACCAATCCGACGACGGTGGAGCCCGCGATGAAATTGTGGCCGCGCGAGTTGGTCATATTTCCGAGCAGGTCTTTGCGGTTGCTCAGGATGAGCATGAAAATGAGGACTACGGGCAGCAGCACGCCATTCGCTACCTGCGATAGGTAGGCAACTTTCACCAGGGGCATGCCCGGCAGCAGAATCAGACCCGCGCCGACCACGATGAGCAGCGTATAGAGCCAGTAGAACACCGGTGCTTCGCGGAATTTCTTATTCACGCCGGCCTCGAACCCCAGGCCTTCGCAGACGGTGTAGGCGGTGGCCAGCGGCAGGATGGAGGCGGCGAAGAGCGAGCCATTGAACAGGCCCAGCGCGAACAGCAGCGATGCGTTCTCGCCGGCCAGCGGACGCAGCGCGATGGCGGCGTCCGCCGCGTCCACGATGTCGCGCTGTCCCGCCATGAACAAGGTTGCCGCGCAGGAGATGGTGATAAACAGGGCCACCACTAGGGCGACGAAACAGCCTACGATGACCTCCACTCTGGACTGCGCGTATTGCTTGGCTTCCACGCCCTTCTCCACAATCGCCGATTGCAGATAGAACTGCATCCACGGAGCCACCGTCGCGCCGGTGATGCCCATGATCATCAGCAGGTAACCCGGCTCCCACTGTACTTTTGGAATGAGGGTGGATTCGGCCGCTTGCAGCCAGTCGGGCTTGGCCAACACTCCGGCGAAGAGGTAGCAGATATAGAAACTGCACGCGAACAGGAAAACTTTTTCGACGGTCTTATACGATCCCTTGACCACCAGCAGCCAGACGCCCGCCGCTGCCAGCGGCACCGAGATGTATTTCGAGATGCCGAGAATTTGCAGGCTGGAGGCCACTCCGGCGAACTCCGCCATCACGTTGGTCAGGTTCGCCGCGGTCAGCGCCAGCATCAGAAAAAAGGTGATGCGGAAGCCGAACTCTTCGCGGATCAGGTCGGCGAGACCCTTGCCCGTTACCGCCCCCATGCGCACGCACATCTCCTGAACTACTACCAACACAAACGTAATAGGGATCAGCGTCCACAGCAGCGAGTAGCCAAAGCGCGCGCCGGCGAGGGAATAGGTGTAGATCCCTCCCGCATCGTTGTCCACATTGGCCGTAATAAAGCCGGGACCGAGCACGGCGAGGAAGATCAGAATGTGATTCTTCCATCGTTTCAGAAAATTCATGTTCAGAATCACTCGGGTAAATCATCAGTTCGCTAGCGCGGGTGCAGTGCGGTGACTACATCGTCCACGGTTACTACGCCGGCAAGATGGCCCTGCTCGTCCACCACAGGCAGCGAGAGCAGGTTGTATTTGTCCACCAGATCGATGACATCCTTCACCGGGGCGTTTTGATCCACGGAGATCAACGGGCCCATCTTCAGGTCGTCGAGAATCTCCTGTGGCGCGGCTACCAATAATTGAACCATGGAAACCGCGCCGCGGTAGAAGCCCGACTCATCCACCAGGAAGAGGGTATTGAAATGCGTCGGCAGATCCGGTGATTTGCGCAGCAGATGGATGGCGGCCTCCACATCGGCGGAGTGCGGGACGGCCATATATTCTGTGGTCATCATGGAGCCTGCGCTGTTGTCGGCATAGTCCATCAACCCGCCGATTTCCGCAGCGTCTTCACGGTCCATGTCCTGCAACAATTCTTCGGTGGTCTCCTCCGACAGATCGCCGAGCACGTCGGCGGCGGCATCGGGAGCCATCTCTTCCACGATGTCGGCGGCGCGCTCCATGCCGAGGGAATCAATGATGGACGGGCGCAGGTCGGGGCGAATCTCTTCGAGCGCGTCGGCGACCGTTTCATCGTCGAGTGTGGCGAAGATGGACTGGCGTTCCTGCGGCGTCAACTCTTCCATGATGTCGGCCAGATCGGCCGGATGCATCTCGCCCAACGCCTGATGCGAGATGTTCAACTTCACCTGACGGCGGGGATCCGGTTCGATCAGGTTGACGAAGTTCCATGGAATGATGGTCTGCTTCACACGGCCTTCGAGCTGGCGCAGCCACCCGGCTGGCACGGTCCCTTGCAGCAGCCTCCTGACGGCGCCACCGACTCCGATATCGACGCCAAACAGCAGTAATTCCTTTTGCTCGCCGAGGGTTCGGATTTCCAGCAGTAGATCATTGACGCGGACCACCTTGCGTCCGTTCACGTCGATGATCTGCTGATCCATTAAATCGTAGCCAAGCTGGAGCAGGGTATCGTCCGGGATGGATGCTCCCACGCGATCTTCGGTAACGCTCAGGTGAATGCGGTTTTCTTCGATCGAGGAAACGTCTGCCCAGACGACGGCGCGCTGCGCTTGGGCTCGTCCGCCGCGGGCGCTGCGGATGGCAATGGAGGCGACACGCGGCGGATGCGTCGCTATGCGCACGGACACATCCGCCACGCGGCCCACGCGTTTTCCGGCGGCATCGTAAACGGCGGTGCCCAATAATTCCGAGAAGTAGTGCATGGGACATCTCCTTGCGCCACGCATCGTGCGCGGTTGTTCCATTGGCCCGCTGGCTGACGCGGGCGGGACGACTCGCGCGCATTCGCGGGCTGATTTCAGGGCAAAAAAAGCCGTGGCTGGTAAGCCACGGGAGGCCTCCCGTCCGTCGCGCTTGGGCAACGAACCGGAATCCCAGTGCAGGCATCATCTCCGTCCAGCTCCGTCCAGGCGCATGGCCCGGCATGGTCCCATGCATCTCGCTGGACTGCTTCCATCAGCCTCGAAGCGAAGATGGCGCGGGGAATGACGTGAACCCTACATCGCTAGCCTCCTCTGCCTTAATAAGATGTTTCGCGCAGTATTGTCAAGATAAAATGGCGCGCAGAGTGTACTAGGTTTGTTTTGTCGGTGTGGGCTTGCTGGAATTGGTGGAAGGAGCCGGAGTTGCTTTGGGCATGGTTCTTAACATGGATTCGTCAAATAGCGGGACCGTGAAAGTAGTATCGCCATATTCCGGCTATAAATCATGCCTTTCTTGATTAAGCTGGAACGTACTGGAGCTATCGACTGAGACTTAACGCCCAGCGCGGCCGCAACGTCCCCAGAACGCTGGCTGCCAGGACCGAGCAGGGCAAGCTCCCTCAGATATTCTCTTTCGCGTGGGGTCAGGCGATCAAAACAGACCCGGAAGAAGCTCTTGTCCAGATTCGTTATTGCCAGCTTGCTGGCCCGCTGAATGTCTTCCACCGTGATCGGCGACTTCTCTGCAATGTTCCAGGCTTCATGCCCCCATTGTTGCAGAAAATATGGGTAGCCTTTGGTTTCTCTTATCACGTCCGCTATAGCTTCTTCGGTAAAATTCACCGCATGACTGCGGACGGGGCTTTGTAAAGCGCGATGAGCGTCAGGGTCGATCAGAGGCCCAACCTCGGGGAAGTCAAAGAGCCTTTCCGCGTAAGACTTCGATTTTCCGGAAAGACCGATTACTTGTGGCAATCCAGCGCCAACTAAAATCAAAGGGAGATTTCGCTGATTGATTTTATGCACCGCCATGATTAATGCGCTGAGTTCTCTTTCCTTCAAATATTGCAGCTCGTCAACGCATATGGCGATCGCTGTTTTGCGGTCAGCGGCTGCTTCGCCAACCGCGACGAAACTTCGGGAAGATCCGCTTCCAAATCACCGCTGTCCGCGGACCCGATCTCCGGATCAAGGGAGAGTTCCAGTTCTCCAATTTTGGCCTTGATGCTTCTAATGAAGCTGCCCAATACCCGAAAACCACGTTTTACTTTGTCGCTCATGTCTTTCATGGCGTCGAGCGAAAACAATATCTGCCGCAAAGGGGGAACTAGCAACGCGGCGAGAGACTTATCTTCATGCGCTTCAATTAACACGGCCTTGAAACCGCCGGCATCGGCATTCCCCCAAATTTTATTCAGCAACACGGTTTTACCGACACCCCTGAGTCCCACAAGAATCAGGCTTTTGGACGGTCGGCGATTTTTAATTCTGTCCAGCGCAATGCCCGCGCTGGACAGAATATCATCACGACCTGCCAATTCAGGAGGCTGTGATCCAGCGCCAGGCGCGAATGGATTGATTCTAGGGTCCATAGGTTCTAGTAAGTTTAATCAAGTTTATCTACTTTCACGATAAACTTAATAAACTCTGAATATTCGTCCTATCTTATTGATAAAAATCCCACAAATTCTATGGCTCGAATTGCAAAAATTAGCGAGCTCCTGCAACCTGGGGAAATCCCTGCCAATAAAAACGCCGCAGCGAGAAGGTCTTCTCACTGCGGCATTTCACCGACGATTGCGGGAGCGCATTAGAAGCTGCGCTAGTCCAGCATGTAGCCGGCTTCGCCGTGCTGCGATTGATCGAGACCTTCGCGCTCTTCCTCAGGGGAAACTCGCAGGCCCACCGCCATGTCCACTACCTTGGCGATAATAAAGGTCATCACACCTGCGAGAACCCAAGTGATGATGACGGCCATGAACTGATTGAAGAGCTGGCCGGGATTGCCGCCCAGCAGGCCGTCGGCGCCGGCGGGGTTGACCGCCTTGGACGCGAACACTCCGGTCAGCAATGCGCCCGTGGTTCCACCGACTCCGTGCACGCCGAAGACATCGAGCGAGTCGTCATAGCCGCACTTGCTCTTCAGATAAACGCAGGCCCAGAAGCAGATCAGTCCGCCGATGATTCCCATGATGATCGCTGCCATGGGACCAACAAATCCCGATGCCGGCGTGATGACCACCAATCCGGCCACGGCACCAGACACTGCGCCGAGCGCGGTGGGTTTGCCCTTGGCCATCCACTCGGCAAACATCCAGGCCAGCATGGCGGAAGCAGCGGCGAAGTGCGTTACCACCATGGCGTTGCCGGCCAGTCCGTTCGATGCCACCGCGCTGCCGCCATTGAATCCGAACCAGCCGAACCACAGCAGGCCCGCGCCCACCAGGGTCATGGTCAGGTTGTGCGGGATCAACGCTTCCTTGCCGAAGCCGATGCGCTTGCCCATCACCAGCGCCAACACCAGCGCGGAGACGCCGGAACTAATATGCACCACGGTGCCGCCCGCGAAATCGAGCGCTCCGAAAGTAGCGTCGGCATTGAAGAAATTCAACATGCCGCCCTTGCCCCAAACCCAGTGCGCCAGTGGATTGTAGACGAACGTGGCCCACAGCACGGTGAACAGCAGGAGCCCCGAGAACTTCATGCGCTCGGCTACCGCGCCGGTGAACAGCGCGGGCGTGATGATGGCGAACATCATCTGGAAGGCCATGAAGACGATGTGAGGAATGGTGGCGGCGTAGCCGTAAGGGTCGGGCGTCTGGCCAACGCCGTTGAGGAAGAGCCAGTCAAGCCCGCCCCAGAGTGACCCTTCATGAAATGCCATGCTGTATCCATAAATCGCCCACAGCACGCTGACTACACCCATCATCACGAAGCTGTGCATCATGGTGCCCAGCACGTTTTTGCGGCGGGTCATGCCGGCGTAGAACAGCGCCAAACCCGGCGTCATCAGCAGCACCAATCCGCAGGAGACGATCATCCACGCCGTATCGCCGCTGTCAATTGTTGGGGCATCATCCTGCGCCATCAGCAGGGCGGGCGCAAGCAGCATGCAAACCGCCAAGGCCAGCACAGTTGAAAAACTGGATTTTATATTGAGGTATCGAAGCATATCGAGGCTCCTTCCTAAGTCCGAGAAACAAGTGAAATGTTTTACAGATTGAGAACACGAGTCCAGCCGTATCCAGCGGCTTGCTGCGTGATTGCATTTCCATCAGGGTGATGGAAATGCTGCAACACGCTACAATCCGCTGCATCAGCCGTTGCCAATCATATGGAAGATGGGATATTGCGTCAAGAAGAAAATGCGCGATGCTCACAAACTATGTGGCAGTTGATATCAAACAGAGCCGCGACCGTTCCCTTTCGGTCGCGGCTCTGTTTGGAGATGCGTTACGGACCAATACGAGCTGAGAAATACTTGGATGTGCCTGGATGTGAAGGAGGCGTCCCAAGGCCGTGAGGAAGGGTCGCAGCCCCGGAACGCCCCCAACGGTTCTCTCCAGACGGCAACTCCCGCTCCGCCGTGTGGGGCAGAGCGGAAGCCGCCGCTGAAGAAACGCTTAGGAATTCTCCTGTTGCTGCGCGGAGATGTAGCCGGGGACGCCCATTTCGGGGATGTCCAGACCCATCACTTCGTCAGCCGCAGAAACGCGGATACCCACCAACAGATCGGTCAACTTAAATACGATGAAGCCGATGATGGACACATAGACGATGTTGGCGCCCACGCCGATGACCTGCGCGTAGAACTGCGAAGCATCGCCGTAGAAGAGACCCGTTACCGGACCGGCCACGCCGTTCCAGCCATCGCCGTAGCTGCCGTCAGCGAACAACCCGAGCGCCAGACAGCCCCAGGCGCCGTTCACGCCATGCACCGCAATCGCGCCGACCGGATCGTCAATCTTCATTTTGGCGTCGATGAAAAACACGGCCTCGACCACCAGGATGGCAGAGATGACCCCGATCAGGCAGGCAGCCTGCGAAGTGACGAATGCGCATGGCGCGGTGATGGCGACCAGACCAGCCAGCAGTCCGTTGCACATCATGGAGGGATCCGGTTTGTTGCCGCGCACCAGCCACATCCACAGCGTCGCGGTAAGCGCGCCGGTCATGGAGGCCAGCATGGTGTTGACAGCCACCACTGAAATGCGCAGGTCGGTGCCAGCCAGCGTGGAGCCGGGATTAAATCCAAACCAGCCGAAGGCCAGAATGAACGTACCGATGATGGCCATGGGGATGTTGTGTCCGAGAATGGCGTTGGGTGAGCCGTCTTTATTGTACTTGCCGATGCGCGGGCCGATGATCCATGCGCCCACCAGCGCCAGCACGCCGCCGGTCAGATGGACGACCGAGGATCCGGCGAAGTCCACGTGCCCGTGACCCAGCCCGAAGTTTTTGCCCAGCATGGCCAGCCAGCCGTAACCCCAGACCCAGTTGCCGTAGATGGGATAGATGATGGTGCCCACCGCCAGACCGTAAATCATGAACGCGGAGAACTTCCAGCGCTCGGCCATGGACCCGGTGGGGATGGTGGCGGTGGTGTCCATGAAGACCATCTGGAACAGGAACAAGGCGAAGACGGCCACGTCATAATGTCCCGCCAGGAAGAATCCGGTGCCGCCAAACAGACCAAAATCCTTGCCGAATAAGCTGATGCTGATTTCATTGTTGAGCCCGTCGTAGCCACCCAGCGTGCCCAGCGCGCCGACGCCGCCAAACATCAAGGCGAACCCGCAGATATAGAATCCCAACATGCCTAGCGGGTAGATCATGAAGTTCATGGACATGGTATGGGCCACGTTTTTGGCGCGCGTAAACCCGGTCTCCACCATGGCGAATCCTGCCTGCATGAACATGACCAGGAAGCCGGTTATCAGAACCCACATCATGTTGGCTCCGATCTTGTTCTTGCCTACCTGCGCGGCGACTTCCTCAATGGTGTGCGCACCCGGCGTGGCCGCTGCCACATCCGCTCCCGTGCCCGTGGCGGCGCCGCTCGGATCAGGCTGGCGCGCTTCCTGAGCCAGCATGAGCGAGGGGGCTGCGATGGTGATCAACAGCCAGCTCAGCAACAATCCTGCAACCAATTTTCTCGACATGGTTCCTTCCTTCCTTAACTCACTCGGATTTTTTTCTTACCGTTGGGGTATTTTCCTATTTGCTTTTCGTCGACGACCCGGCCCGCTTCGCCGCTTTACCCTCTGCGGGCTTGGCGGCAGCGATGATGATCTCCATCAGATCCATCAGTTCAGCAACATGCTCAGACCGCGTGCCGTCGAATTTCTCAACGTCATTGAGAGTGGCAATTGTCTGGCCCAGGTCGTCGACGAGAAGGATTTTCATAACTTCATTCGGCCGATTTTCGGCCACCACAGACTAGGGAAACGTGATGCCGTAATACAGAAACAGGTAACGATTCTTGATGTCAGAATCGGAGAGGCTGTCGTTGCCCAGGCTATAGCCGATGTTGAACAGGCCGTTATGCGGCAGCACAGCGGAGATGCCGGGCGTGAGGTATCCAAATCCGCTCACGCCGCTGATCCAGTCCGCCACGATGCTGACTTTGGAGCTGATCGGCTGCTCGATGCCCACAATCGCTCCCATTTTGGTTCCAATGTAATAGTCTTCGGCTCCCACAATGCCGTAGGGTCCGAAGGTAAATCTCGGGCCAAAGTCACCGGTCTTCACCTTCTTGCTGAAGTTCGCGTAGACCAACCCGTAACTGTCGGCGCCGTCGCGATGGTTGATCGGCGTATACCAAATGACTCCCGCCGAAGCGGCAATCCCTTTGTCGTCGTTCGCCACGAACTTGTATTTGATGTTCGGCTGAAAGTAGGAGAAGGTTGTGCTGGGATCGCCGCCCACGCGATAATTGGCGATATTGAAGCCCGCTTCCAGATTCGGCGCGAGTCCGACCACGATGCGGGGCAGGATGATCTGGACGCGATCCGCACCATCGGCCGTCGGTGCCTGGACCAGGTAATCAAATTCAAAATACCCCTTTTTCGGAGATACCGTGTCAGTAGTGGGGATATTAAAGATCGTCGACTGTGCCATGGCTGCCTGTCCAAACGCGACAGCGGCGGCCAGCGCCAAGACCGTTAGCTTCAGTCCTCTCGAAGCTTTCATTACTAATTCCTGCATGGTTGTTTTCTTCTTCATTGGATATTTGTTCTCACCTTCCTTGAGTTTTGTTGATTGATGCCGTTCACTGATAACCGGCAATCTGTCTGTCCCTATCATCGACATTGGCAGATTAATGGGAACGGTATGGCCATGTCAACCTAAAAATTGATTATTGTTAAAAATAATTTGCCTATTGTTCAATAAATAATTGCCATTTAAACAATAGTAACCAACATCCTATGATTTTGACATTGGAATAGTGCCCAGATTGCATTTATTGATTATCAGTGTAAAAAATGTCCAAAGGCGCTGCGGGGCAGTCAGGTAAACATATGTTAACAATATATTTATCAGTTTTTAATCTATTTTGAAGCGGAGGTTTGAGGAGGGAGAAAACCGTCGCGGCCATCTTGAATGAACAGCCCATTGTTCACTGAGACTGCCAACGCCTGGGAGTTGGCCAGCACCAGAACGGAGTTCAGATCGAAGCTGCCGTAGTCCGTCGCGGCGGGCGGACCCAGGCGTGAATACCACTCGCCGCCATCGAGCGAATAGAATGCACCCGCCGCGCCAGCCAGCAACACCTGCCGGGGATTAGCCGGATCGAAGGAGATGTCTGCTACCGCGCCGCCGGGCAGGCCCCGACCATCGCTGTTCCATGTGGCGCCGCCATCGTTGGAGCGCAACAACCCTGCCTCGGTGGCCGCCAGCAATTGCTGCGGATCATTCGGGCTGGCCGCTAGATTGTGAATGCGTACGGGCTGGCCGCCATTGAGGCGCACCGCGGACCAATTGCGCCCACGGTCGCGCGAGATGCTCAGTCCCAAGGCGGAGGCTGCCACAAGCTGGTTGCCAGCGCTGCCATTCACTGTTGCAGTGATCGCATAATGCCCGCTCCCGCCCTCGCTGCCACCCCCGCTCCCGCCATTGGTATCCCCATCCAGCAACAGCGGACGCCAGGTTTCTCCATCGGCGCTCTCGAATAATCCATGCGAGGTGGCGGCGAGTATCGGCTCCTCCGGGCTGCGCTGATAGAGGTCGCGCACGGTGATAGGTGGTTGCGAATTTGGTTGTGCGGAAGAGGACGCCCCGCCCGTTCGCGCTGGAACCTGCCACTTGCCGCGCTGCTGCCAGATGGGCTTGTCGGGAGAATATTCAAACACGCCGTCGGGCGTGCCCGCCAGCAGTTTCCACGAGGGTTTAGTAACGATGAGCAGGCTGAGTACGTCATGCCCCTTCAGGCCCGCGCTCAACTGCTGCCAGCTTGCCCCGCGATTGTTGGTCATGAAGACGCCGCCGAAGTCGCCATCATGCAGCACCGAGGCGTAGAGCACCGGCTTGTCCGCCGGAGCCGCCGGATCGGTCACCAGCCGCGAGACCTGCCGTTGCGCGAATCCCCAGTTGGCCCCGCGAAAACGCGCCCCGCCATCCAGCGTCTCCATCACCCCGCCGTGGTCCATGGCGATGAAGAAACGTCCGGCGTCGCTAATGGCGGCGCTGCCGTCATCAGTGGTGTTCAGGGTGGGGTCCAGCACAATGGCGTTGATCGACCAGGTATGCGCCGTCAGCCGTTTCCAGGTCTCGCCGCGGTCTTCAGTGCGCCACAACCCTTCCGTTGTTCCCGCATAAACGATGTTGGTGTTGCGCGGCTCGATCACCAGCGTGTGGGTGCGCCGCGAAGTGGAGGGGATACCCTGAATGCGCTTCCATAGCGTGCCCGCCGTGTCGCTGCGGTAGATTCCCGAGCAGGCTGTGGCGTAAACCGTATCAGGATTTTTGGGGTCGATCGTTATGCTGAAGACATCCGAGTCGTCCAGCATGCCCTTCTTGATGGACACCCAGCGCTGGCCGCCGTCGCTCGACTTCCAGGCCAGATGCCACGTCCCGGCATAGACGATATTAGCGTCGCGCGGATCAATGGCCACCGACTCGACACTGTGAATCTCATCATGATTCAGCGGCGAGATGCGCTCCCAGTTGGCCCCCGCGTCGCGGCTGCGGAAGACGCCTTCGAGCGTCCCGGCCACCAGAGTGCGCGAATCCGACGGCGCCAGCGCCAGCGCCCGCACCGACTGCTCCTTCATTCCTTCGAGCGCCTTCCATGTGCGACCACGATCCTCGCTCTTCCACACCCCGCCGTCCTTATCGCGCAGACTCCACACGCCCGCGTACACCACTTGATTATTGTTGGGATCAACCAGGAGTTGATCGACCACCCAGTAGGGCGGCAACTGCAATCCACCGAGCGGCGTCCATGTGCGCCCGGCATCCACCGTCAGATAAACCTGACCGGTGCGCGTGCCGGCGTACATGCGATCCGGGTCGCGCGGATCAGCGGCCAGCGCGCGCGCGTCGCCGCCATAGGGGCCGATGGCCACCCACTTGGCGTCGAGGCCGCTTGCCAGAAAGATGTTCGCCAGAAGAATCAGCGTCGCCAAACGAATGCGCATGGCAACACTTTAGCACCGCCATCGAATCATGTGAATAGGAACGACGAGTTGCCGCAGGTGGCAATTTTGTTTCATTCAGGCACATGGGCGGCGCTGGGCCCTGCGGCGTTGCTGCTGCTGGTGTATCTGCTTTTCGCGGCTTCAGTCCGGCATTTTATGTAAATGCCTTCGGCCATTTTAGGGCTCGGATCAGGCTATCGCAGCAGTAAAAATGTTCTACGCCAACCGCTCTACTGCGCGCCGCCGAGGGGCAGGAATTTGCGCTGCGCGGCGTCATAGGCGGTAACGGAGCCGGGGCCGATGTCATAGACCCAGCCGTGTAGCGCGAGGTCGCCTTGCGCCAATCGCGCCGCCACGGCAGGATGCGAGCGCAGGTTGTTCAATTGAGTGATTACATTCCGTTCCGTCTCGGCCAGAATCAGCTCCGGGCTGGGCTCGGCAACGTGTTGCTCCACTTGAGCATAGCGCAGCCAGGCCTGCACGGTTGGATACTCTTCGAGGCCTGTGGGGTTGAGCGCGCCGCGCATGACTCCGCAATCGGTGTGGCCGCAGACGATGATGTCCGGCACGCGCAGCACCCCGGCGGCGAACTCCACCGTGGCCGAAACGCCGCCCACGGCGTCCGGGTACGGCGGCACGATGTTGCCAATCACGCGGCAGATGAACAGCGCGCCGGGCTTGGTCTGCGTGAGCAGGCAGGGATCAATGCGGGAATCCGAGCAGGTGATGAACAGCGCGTCGGGCCGCTGGCGCGTGGCCAGCGTCTCGAACAGTTCCTTATGTTGCGGAAACACCTGCCGCTGAAACTGTGCAACGCCTTCCAGAATCTTTCCGATGGGCACGGAGTGGTCCTTCCTGGCGGGTGCGCACAACGCAGCCCGGCGTGCTATATTGCAAATATATTCGCACTCGATTTTAGATCATCGCGTTAAGGAGTTAAAACATGGCCGGCTCATATCCCGAAAAATTCAAGGACCTGCTCGAGAAAAAATCCTTCGCCCACCTCGGCACCATCATGCCGGACGGCACGCCGCAGGTTACGCCGCTGTGGTGGGAGTATGACGGCACACACGTCCTGGTGAACTCGGCGCGCGGGCGGGTGAAGGACAAGAACATGCGCCGCGACGGGCGCGTCTCGCTGGCCATCTCCGACCCGGACAATCCCTACCGCTATGTGCAACTGCGCGGCCGCGTGGTGGAGATCACCGAAGAAGGCGGCAAGGCGCATATTGACAAGCTGGCCAAAAAATATTTCGGCCTCGATGAATACAAATTGCGCAGCGCCGCCGAAGTCCGCGTACTCTACAAAATCGCCATCGACCACGTGCAGACCATGGGGTAGCGTGACGCGTGCTCCGCGTGAAAGTGAGCCACGCGTAAGCAAGCAGGTTACAGGGCCGGCTCGCGGGACCATCGTTGGGTGACGTCCTAATTTTCGATTGGGTGAATGAGCAAACCCACCAGGATAATGGCAGCTCCCATCAACCGGAATACGGTCACACCTACTGTCATTCCACGAGCAATCCGAAATCTTTCCGCAATAAGGGTTTGCAGCGCCGAAAGTTCTCGCGCGAAATAAATGAGTGCTATCCCTAAACTTACTTGGAAGACGGCAACAATAGCAAAATTCATGGTGCCTGAGGTGGAACTCAGGGAGCCTATTGTAACCCAAGCAAGAGTATGCTGACAGATTGTTGGAAAGCAGAATATGTTTGACCGTATCACGTTTGACCCCAACATCCTTGGCGGCCGCGCATGTATCCGCGGCATGCGCATCTCCGTGTCGGTGATCGCCGGATAAATTGCCCACGGCGCAACTTCTGACGAAGTGCTTGAAGGTTACCCAGATCTTCAAGAAGAGGATATCCAGCAGGCTGTCGCGTTTATGTTCGCTTGCTAACGCGCGCAGCTCTGTGACAGGCTACTAACATGGGACGCCGCTTCAAAGGTCCGCCGCCGTTTCGCAGGCCGCAACCGCAGGCGCGCCAGCCCGCCATGGGGCGGCTGGTGCAGCATCGCGATGGCTATGGCTTCGTCATTCCTGATGAGCCGCTGCGCGGTGTGGATGGCGACATCTTCATCGGCCCGGCCTCCATCGGCGACGCGCTGCATGGCGACCGCGTGCTGGTCTCGAACGTGCGCGTGCGCCCCGACGGCCGCGCCGAAGGAAATATCCAGCGCGTGCTCAATCGCGCGCAGACCATGCTGGTCGGCATCTTCCACTCCGGAGGTTCCAGTAACTCGGCACACAATTACGTGCAACCCTTCGATGACCGCGTGCCGCACCGCATCCTCATCCCCAAGGGGCAGGAAATTCCGCCCGGCAAATCGCCCGCGGATAGCTCGGACGCCGCCGCGCCCGGCAAACTGGACGGCGCGGTGGTCAACGTCGAGATCACCCGCTTTCCTTCCAACACCCAGAGCGCCACCGGGCGCGTGATCGAGATACTCGGTCGCCACGGCGAGTTTGGCGTGGATGTGGAGATCATCATCCGCAAGCACCATCTGCCGCACCAGTTTCCGCCGGAGGCGCTGGCCGAGGCCGAGAGTATTCCGCAGATGGTTCCGGCTGAAGAGGCCCCGCCCCTTAACAAGATTAGGCGTGATTTCCGCGCGCTGCCCATCGTCACCATCGACGGCGAGACGGCCAAGGATTTCGACGATGCCGTCTGCGTGATTCCGCTCGCGAACGGCAACTTCCAGCTTCAGGTACACATCGCCGACGTCTCGCATTACGTGCGCCTCGGCTCGCCGCTCGACCGCGAGGCGCGCCTGCGCGGCACCAGCGTCTACTTCCCTGACCGCGCCGTGCCCATGCTGCCCGAGGCGCTTTCGAACGGCATCTGCTCGCTCAAGCCGCAAGTGGATCGCCTGGTCCTCTCCGCGCTGATGGAGATCGACGGGGACGGCGAGACGGTGGACGTGGAGCTGTGCGAAGGCGTCATCCGCAGCGCCGAGCGCATGACCTACACCAACGTCAACAAAGTTCTCGAAGGCGATGCGAAGATGAGCTTGCGCTACGCGCCGCTGGTGGAAGAGTTCAAACGCATGCGCGACCTCGCATTGATACTCAACGCCCGGCGCGTGAAGCGCGGCTCCATTGACTTCGACCTGCCCGAGCCGGTTATTTCACTCGACGAGACCGGCGCGATGGTCTCCATCACCCGCGCCGAGCGCAACATCGCGCATCGCCTGATCGAAGAGTTCATGCTCGCCGCCAACGAAGCCGTTGCCCACTACGCCGAGCGTTGCGAGACGGCCAGTCTGTTCCGCGTCCACGAGAAGCCCGAGCCGGGCAAAGTGCTCGCCTTCGAGCAGATCGCGGGCACGTTCGGCTACTCGCTGGAAATTGAAGGCTTCGCCGTGAAGCAGTTCGCCCTGGCGAAAACGTCGGGCGAGTCCGGCCGCGGCGGCCAGAAAAAGAATTATCAAAAACAAGGAAGTAAGAAATTTGCCGGGCGCGGCGCAAAGGGTGCGAAGGGTGGCAGAGACGCCGGTGGCCGCGGCGAGACAAACAGGAAATCGAAGATGATCGTCGAGTGGCCGAGCGGCGCGGAAGCAATTTCGCCGCGCCACTATCAGCGGCTGGCCGAGAAAATTTCCGGCAAGCCCGAAGAGCGTATCTTGTCTTACTTAATGCTGCGCTCGCTGAAGCAGGCGCACTATCAGGAACCAAACGTCGGACACTTCGCGCTGGCCGCGCCGAGCTACACGCACTTCACCTCGCCCATCCGCCGCTACCCGGACCTGATAGTGCATCGTGTGCTGCGCGCCATTCTGGCGCTGCCAAACCAGTCCGAAGCCAAGCCCGCGAGCGTGGTGGAGCCTAAAGGCCAGCGCGCCAGCGACCTCGCCGTGCCGCTGGCCCTAAAAGCAGGACGACAGGCTGGCCGCGCCGAGCGTCCGCGCAAGGCGCACCGCCAGCACACCAACAAATATAAGAAGGCCAGCAGTGATGCCTCGGATAACGCGCTGCCTCTCGGCGCAAGCGGCGCGGGCTTTGGCGGCGAGGGATTCCAGCCCATTTCGCGCGGCGAACTGGTATCCATCGGCACGGAGACCTCCGAGTCGGAGCGCCGCGCGCAGGAGGCCGAGCGCGAGTTGATGGAGTGGAAAAAATCCCGCTTCATGCGCGACAAAGTGGGTGAAGAGTTCGACGCGCTGATCACCAGCGTTACGAAATACGGATTCTTCGTGGAGCTGGCAGAAATTTTCGTGGAGGGGTTAGTCCCCGCCGAGTGGCTCTCCGACCGCAGCTTCATCTTCGCCGAAGAGTCGCGCGAATGGATCTCGGGCCGCGATGCCAGCCGCGCCGCCGTACGAGAAGGAAGCCGCCGCGTCAAAGAGTCCGGCGGCTCCGGCCAGAGTCCGCGCCGCCGCTACCGCATCGGCGACCGCCTGAAAGTTACGCTCGACCGCGTCGGCGACCTCGGTGGCAAAATGAGCTTCTCCGTCGTCGAGTAGCTGGTTGAGTAGGTGGTGGAGTAGCTGGGCCACGAGCCGCGCGATTTTGGATTCGGGGTTGGTAGCCACGGCACGGATTTTGTGCCGTGGGCCTTTCTCCGGCATTTCCAGAAAATCGTTGTTTTCGTGGGCGCCACCACATCAAACAAAAATCTCACGGCACAAACTACGTCCCGTGGCTACCTCCTCGTATGAGGAATCTTTGTTCACTGCTATTGTTTGCGCTGCATGAATTGATTCAGGGAAACCGTCAATCCGCCAATGAATCGAAGATCATCGTGCCCACGGCCATTATTTAGGTCAAACCCAAAATAGGCGTTCTTCAAGAACAAACGCACTTCGGCATACCCGCGGAGGCGTTTCTCAAGATTATAGTCTTTCCTGGGAGGGAGTGGTTCAGGTTTCCCAAGACATACAGAAGGATCCTTCAAACAATTGTCTGCATCGCTTTTAACTGTAACTGCTGATGCGGTTTCAAAACTTTGAAACTTCCCCAATGAAAAGTCAAAATAGGCAGCAGGAGACCAATCTTTTTTCGTAGATTCCTTGTCGGCCGAATACAAAGTAAGTCGTAGTCCTCCAAGGTAGGAATCATATAGATCATCTTGAATATTCCACACCCTAGTTGTTCTTTGGGTGTCCGTTACGCTCTGTGCCCCCCATTGGAATGTCGGTCCCAAGCCCCAGTGGAACTGCTTGCTTCCTACTTCTCTGAGGCCGAAGTTGTAACTCACAAGAATGCCGAATTGCACCTGCTCCGCTTTCTGTGATTGGAGAAAGGCGGCTGTGGGAGCGATTATCTTTCCGCCTTCGCTTGCGGCGCCAGCAACAGGAATGGTTGTCAATCTAACATTCACAAACGGTTCAATATACAAATCATCGAAATTCATATTTTTTGCCCGGAAGTCATATGCAAGCATTCTTGGTTGAGTTTCAAAGGCTAGATAAACGGCGGCCTGGCTAAACTGCGGAGACTCAAAGGTACTGACCCGCCCGAGATTTTGTACCAATCCTTGTGAGAGAGTTTACATCACAACCTGAGGCCGAGAAACTGGGTTTTTGACAGGGCTATAGGCCCCCGGCGCCGGGGGCCTATAGCCGAGCGCCGAGTGCGGCCTGCGGGTGTTGTACTG
>SHUM01000054.1 GCA_009691245.1 Acidobacteriota bacterium
ATCCCAGCTGGTCCAAGCGCTGGCGACGTTCTGCCGAAATGCTGTCAGACAGTGCTCTCTGATTGTTAACCCACGTGCCAAGCTTGGAGCCATCGTTGGTCTTGAAGCTAATGGGTACGAAGCAATGGCCCTCCCGCTGCTGGAATTGGACAAGCCGCCCGCACCATTCATCCCACGTGGCACCGATGCGATCAGCGATTTCGATGGCAATACTTTGGGTCAGCTGTGCGTAGTCAACCGTTGGTCCGATCAGATGAATCTTTTCGCTGAAACGCGAAGGGTTGAACCGCAGCCCCGCACCCCGACGTTCTCTGAGTTCCCGAATAATATCTGCAAGCTCCTCATCGTTTTCCTGCAAGGCATTCACTACACTGGCGACGACATCAAACCCTTCCGAATGGATGGCTTCGTCTATACCCGCACCGTCAGTGCCGCAAAACAGCGGAACCAGCACATACCCTAATGTCTTGGTTGTAGTGCCACGGGGCTTGCGCATCGCTCTGCCGACCGCCTGGGCTATATCCACGCGACTCTCGCGGGGATCCATGAATGCCACCATGTCCACGGCTGGAATATTGATGCCCTCCGTCAAGCAGCGGGCGTTGGTCAACATCGCATGTTCGGTGCGGGCAAACGCCTGAATGATTTCGCTGCGGTCCGCCGCGCTCTGCGCCCCGTTCACGTGATCCACGCGGTATTCTCTGAGGTAGTGGGCAATGCCACGCGGAGAATTGGAGGCAAACTCCAGTGCTGCACTAATCCTGCTATGGAAGCTGATGATTTTCTTTGCATCCACGCGCCTGGCTGCTCGCTCCAAGGCAATCAGATGCGCTACCCATCGCGCTGCCAGCTCATCGCCAGCCACCAGCGTGATGCCGTGCTGGAGACTGAAATCATCTACCATCTGTTTATCAATCACGCTAATCAGCACTTTGTAGGGGCAGATGATGCCTTTATCCGCAGCAGCACGGAAGCTCAGAGTATGAGCGCGTTTCCCATAGACAGCGGGATCATCCATCGACTGGACAATCAGATCCCCATCCTTATCGCGATGCTTAATATCAAAATGGCGTGGAGTGGCGGTCAGGAACAGCCGCTTGCGAATCTGGATGTTCTTATCGTGTAGCGCGTAACTGAAGGACGTGCCAGCCCGGCCAGTGGTCTTGTGCGCTTCGTCCAGCACAGCAAAGTCGAAGGCTGGCAATCCTTTCGATCCCTCGCCCACCACGGGCGACGACTGGTAGGTTGAGAAGATTACTTTCACATCATCCTCTTGCCGGGTGAGGAAGCTCCGAACCACTGTTGGGTCGGTATCCACGCGAAAACCCACATCTGAAGCGTTGAATCGGATTTCGTCGCTCCTGAGGTCCACGGTCTGATCCGAGCAAACGCAGAGGTAGCTGAAGCGCGACTCCCAATGGTTGTGCTCACTCCACTCCTTCAGGGTCTGCTGCAGCAGCGTGAGCGATGGCACCAGCACCAGCACCGTTTGGGGATTGGCCTGTTCTGCCGCCCACAATGCAACCAGCGTCTTGCCGGTGCCACAAGCCATCACTGCATGAGCACGATCGGCTTCGGCAAAAGCTGCTGCTATATCGGCAAGCGCCTGGGTCTGATAGTTGGGGTCGGGTGTGGCGCGAATGATACGAAGAGGCTGCTCCTTGAGCCAGCACTCCATCTGGTTGAAGGTGCTGGCGGGCAGGTCAATGAATGCTTCCGAACTAAACCAGCGCGTGCGCTGGAGCGCGACATTCGATAAAGATGAGGCGTTGGTGAAAATCACACGATCCGCAAAGGCTTCAGTGATCCCCAAGAAGGGAGCGACTTCAGCGTAGGTCAGATGGGACTTCTGTCTGTACTTCACCTGATAGGCGACGTGGGTGCCATCGTGGGTCAGGTAAATGCCATCAATGCCGGTGCCGTCATTGGGCAGTCGATAGCGCGTTCTGAGCTCCAGAGGGATTCTGCCTACTACCCAGTGCTGGACGCTCTGCGCGATGCTCTGTGTCGCCAGATAAGCTTCGACGAAGATTTCAAATACATCGCCACGATCCTTTTCTTCGGCAAGGGCATTCACTCGTTCTTCAAAGGCAGCGAAGCTGTCTAATCCGTCGAAGATGCCTTGCTGAATCCAGTGCTTGGCGTTGGTGTGCTGAGGCTTCAAGTGTGAATGTACCCTTTACGGAGGATTACAGACTCCCGCTTATTTAAGCACAAGGCTGGAAAATCGAGTACTGGGTGAGTAGCAGTTTGCTGGAGAGGTAATATTTTCCCAGAATTTTTCCAAAAATTTTGCGCCTGTAAATGTGGGTACGAATATCTGCGACACAAGCCGTCTTAGATGCGAAGGGCGTCTGGCCCTCATACCCCGGATGGGTGTTCCAAGGGGGCGCACGATGCGAGACTCCCACCCCTCCTTCTCCCAGAATGCCTCGCAATCGCGCAATATTGGCTCAGGTTCAATCGGCGAGTGCATGTGCAGGGGGATAGAAATTGGCGTGGTTCAACAATGCCTTGCCGCCTCACCGATAAGAAAAAATCAACTACTGGAACCAAAAGGCATTTGAAGTGCAACGTGCGTTTGCATCCAGTTCACCCTCTAGTCAAAGTAGACAGCCGGAGTCCCAATCGAGGGGGGCGGGGTAGTCGGGACCGCCAACTTCCCCAAATTTTTGGCGAGCCTACAGGCATGTGAAGTGAGGCAGGAAGCATACGGGCCGACTTGGAGCCATCTACCTGATAGGAGTCCCAGTCAAATACGTTTCAAATTCAATTGGAAGATCGCTTATAGGCCAACGAGTATTCCGGGGACCCATCACTGCATTGCCATCGTAAATTCCGGTAACGCCCTGGTAACGCAGACACGACCAAACAGGTCCGCAGCCATCCTAACCCGTCCGAGCAAGGATGGCTCCTCGTTGAATTGAGTTTGCCGGCCGAGTTAGTGGGGCTGCAGGCCGCGCGCAGCAGTCTGGCAATGGAAACCGCCGGCGGCGTGGTTGAGGTTGAGAGAGACCCGCCCGCCGCGGGGAGCAAGACGCAGGTGATTCGTCTGCGTCTGACTGCGCCCAGGCCGCTGCCGCCCGGCAGAGTCGCCTCGCTTGAGTTCCGGCTCGCGGAATCACTGATCGGACACAAGGAAGTTCCGCTGAAGATCACGGGCGGTTCCGCATCCACCAGCGAACAGCAAACCATAGCCATTCAGCATCAAGACGGAAAGATCACCATCTCCGAAGACGCTCCCACCCTGGTCAACTGCTTCTTCTTTACGCATTAATGCGCAACGGGCCGGCTGGCGCGATCCAGCAGCTCCATCACGTGTACTACTTCCTGGCCGTGGCCATGGCGGGCCACGCCCGCGCGCATCTGCAACAGGCATCCGGGGTTGGCGGTGGCGATGATTTCCGCGGCGGTCCCGTTGGCGTATTTCATCTTATCGTCGAGCAGGCGCAGCGACAGATCCGTTTCGAGTACGTTGTAAATGCCCGCGCTGCCGCAGCAAAGGTCCGCGTGGGGCAACTCGACAAAACACAGACCCGGAATGGCGGCGAGCAACGAGCGCGGCGCCTGCTTCACTTTTTGTCCATGCAGCAGGTGGCAGGAATCCTGATAAGTTACCGTCGCGCTGATGGGACTTAATGACTGAGTGAGTCCCACGTCGGCTAGAAACTCAGTCACATCTTTCATCTTCGCTGAAAACGCAGCGGCGCGCTTCGACCAGGCCGCGTCGCCATGCAGCAGCTCGCCGTATTCCTTGAGCGTCGATCCGCAACCAGCGGCGTTGGTGAGATGCGCGTCAAAGGACTCCCGTTCAAACGCTTCGATATTGCGCCGCGCCAGCTCGCGCGCCTTCTCGCGGACGCCGGCGTGGACATGCAGCGCGCCGCAACAGATTTGTCCGGCGGGAACAACCACTTCACATCCGTTGCGCTGCAGCACGCGGATGGTGGCTTCCTGCAAGCGCGCGAACGCAAAGTTGGCGATGCAGCCGGAGTGAAACGCCACGCGATAGCGGCGCGGGCCGTGCGCGGGAAACGTCTTGCCGATCTGCGAGAAAAAGTCCGGCGACTCGGAGTTGGGAGCGAGTGAATCCAGATCAGCCAGGCGCGTTCCTTCGCCCAACAGCTTCGAGCGCCGCACCATCTCTTGCAGGCCAGATGCCTGATACCAATAGAGCAGTCGGCCGGCAATTCGCAGGCGTGTGGGATGGGGAAACAGATGGTGGAACGCCAGCCGCCGCAGCAGGCGCTCGCGCCACGGGCGACGATAGTTCATTTCGATCTGGGTGCGCGCGGCCTCCACCAGCTTGCCGTATTCAACACCCGAAGGACACGCGGTCTCGCAGGCGCGGCAGTCCAGGCACAGGTCAATATGGCGCACGAAACTTTCGCCGATGGCCATGCGGCCTTCATCGACGGCCACCATCTGATAGATTCGCCCGCGCGGCGAATCCATTTCAACGCCCAACTCACGGTAGGTGGGGCAGTAGTTGGCGCATAGACCGCAATGCACGCAGCGCGAATATTCCTCCCAGCGCGGACGGTCCTCGCCAGTGAACCCGCTGGAAGCCAAGCCGCTGGCGGGAGTATGTGCCGAGTTGTGGTCTGTAATCTGCGTCAACATGCTTTAGATGCCGCCCCTGGATGCCGCCCCTAGATGCCGCCATAAAAGCGGCTCGGATTCAGTGTGCCGTGAGGGTCGAGCGCAGACTTGATTCGCTGCATCAGAGGAAAGTCATCGCCCAGCTTGCCCCAGGGGTTCAACTTTCCA
Organism: Acidobacteriota bacterium; assembly: GCA_009691245.1. Classification (NCBI taxonomy): domain Bacteria; kingdom Pseudomonadati; phylum Acidobacteriota; species Acidobacteriota bacterium. The sequence continues at coordinate 4,771 of SHUM01000054.1, forward strand.
TCATACGCCAACGGGAACCACTCAACCGTGGCACGCCCACCGAGCCTTTCGGCGAGCGCGACGATCTGCTCCGCCCCGCGCGGCAATTTTTCGATGGCACGATCTCCGCCCTCGGGCCATAGGTATTGATAAACAATTCCGGTACCGGCGTGTGCACTGGAAGCGGTGGAGAGTTGTGAGTCATCAGCCAATTGCTTCGCCTCGGTGATGAACGTAGTCAGTTGCCGCAGCGGCAGCGAAGCCTTGATCGCGACACCAGCAGGTTGTGCGCGCAGATAGGCTGGAGTCATGTCGCTCAGTGAATTCCAGAGACGATCTTGAAAACCGTCAGTGATCGTTTGCATGGAAAGACAGCCACTTCCACGCAGCAGTTTGGAAAGATCGTTGCTCGCGCGATCCACCACCACTTGCGGCCCTGCGACTGAAACAATTACGTTATACGGCGATGTGCACGTCCCGGCCACTCCCGCCAGCGTGCCTGCCGAGGCATCCACCAATTCGAGTGATTGTGGGAAAAATGGAGAGTTCAAGATGGCCTGCGTAAATTCAGCCGCGGCGGCTATCGAAGAAAACCCAAACATAAATGTGCCGGCGGCGGGAGGAATCGGAAATACCTTCAGGGAGATTTCGGTAATGATGCCCAGTGTTCCGAACGACCCGATGAGCAGCTTGGGGAGATCGTAGCCGGCGACGTTCTTCACGACCCGTCCGCCGCCCTTGGCCAGTCGCCCATCCGCCGTGGCGAACTGTATGCCGATCACCACGTCGCGCCATCCACCGTAGCCCAGCCGTTGTGGACCGCTAAGATTTGCGGCAAGCGTTCCTCCCAGCGTTGCATCGTTTGCGCAAGGGACATCAAGCGGAAGCATCTGCCCATGTTGAGCCAGTGTCTCGCGCAGCGCCCTGATGGTGATGCCCGCTTCCACCGTGATCGTCAGATCGCTGGCGGGGTAATCGATCACGCGCTGCATGCGTTCGGTGGAGACGGCGAGATCCACGCGCCGCGCGATGCCGCCGCAGTCGCGCTTGGTTCCGCCGCCAACGGGGGTCACCGTGAGCGTTTCCGCAGCCGCTAATTTCAGGATTGCCGCGAGCTGCTCACGATCGGCGGGAACCGCGACAACTTCAGGCGGCGTCATCGCACGCACTCGCGAGGCGCACCACGGCGTGTCGCCGCGCACATTCGACGCGCCGCATATGGCTTGCAATTTGTGTATTGTTGATTGACTTGGCAAGCGGTTGCTCGACTCCTCTTGGCACGGAACGGGTAAACCTAAAACGGATGCGGCGGCGGGATGCGAATCTCTCCGCAGCCCTTCGTTGTGGGAAATATTTTGCCGGGGTTGAGCCGCCCGTCGGGATTGAACACCGACTTGACCTGACTCATCACCGCGAGATCAACGTCAGTAAACAGGAACGGCATCAACTCATTCTTCTCCATGCCCACGCCATGCTCGCCCGTGATCGAGCCGCCAAGCGATACGCAGAACTGCAAGATCTCCGCGCCTGCCTCCACCACTTTGAGGCGCTGCTCGGGGTCGCGTGAGTCGAACAGAATGTTGGGATGGATATTGCCGTCGCCGGCGTGGAACACATTGGCGATGGCCAACCCGTAGCGCTCGCTGACTTGCTGGATGAAGCGCATTGTCTCGGGAATCTTGGTGCGCGGAATCACGCCATCCTGTACGTAGAAGCTGGGCGCCTTGCGCCCCAGTGCGCCGAAGGCATTCTTGCGGCCCGCCCAAAGTTTCTGGCGCTCGGCCTCCGACGCCGCGATGCGCACGCTGCGCGCGCCATGCCGCTCGCACACTTCCCGCACCTGCGCCGCCTGCAACTCAACCGCTTCCTGCAAGCCCTCCAGTTCGATGAGCAGCACGCAAGCGGCATCGCGCGGGTACCCCGCATTCGTAGCGTCCTCCACGGCCTGCAGCGTGATCTGATCCATCATCTCCAGCGCCGACGGCGTGATGGCTCGTGAGGTGATCTCGGCCACCGTCTCCGCCCCGTCGTCCACGCGGTCGTAGATCGCGAGCAGCGTTTTCACGGCTTCGGACGTGCGCGTCAGCTTGACGGTGATCTCGGTAACAATGCCGAGCGTGCCCTCCGAGCCGACGAACAGTCCGGTGAGATCATAGCCGGGCGTGTCCCACACCGCGCCGCCGAGATGGACGAGTTCGCCATCGGGCAGCACTACCTCCAGCCCCAGCACGTGGTTGGTAGTAACGCCGTAGGCCAGTGTATGCGGCCCTCCGGCGTTCTCTGACACGTTGCCGCCCAGCGTGCAAGCCTTCTGGCTGGATGGATCGGGAGCGTAATAGTAGCCTGCGGAGGCCACCGCGACAGTGAGTTCGAGATTGACCACGCCGGGCTGGACGACTGCGCGCTGATTGCCCAGGTCGATGGCGACGATCTCCTTCATGCGGGCGAAGCCCATCATCAGCCCGCCGTGCACTGCCACCGCACCACCGCTGAGGCCCGTGCCCGCGCCGCGCGGGACGATCACCACGCCATTCTGCCTGGCCCAGCGTACCAGCGCGACCACTTCGCCCGCGGTCGCCGGGAGGGCCACGGCATTGGGCATCGCGCGATCAACGGAGCCATCGAACTCATAGAGCAGCAGGTCGTCCGGCTGGGACAATACGGCGCGCGCGCCCACGATGGCGGCCAGGTCGCGGTGCATCGAGTGGATGCTCAAGTTGGCCGGTGGTCCCGAGGCTAGTGGTTCCGAGGTTAGAGGTTCCGTCATGGAGTCATCCCGGTGCCTGCCTTTCTGCGCGTGCTAAGGCAGTCCACCCAAGATAGCAGATCGAGTGCGGAAAATGGATGCTCGCCCGGCAAGGTTTTCCGTCGAGCAGTCAGGAATTGACGAGCGACTCATCGCCCATTTCCCTCCTCCCATTCAGGCGACAAGAATCACAAATTGTCGGCACAGCCCAAAGTGCATACGTTCACGGTTCTGACCACTCTGACCAGATTGACAAACCGCGGAAATCGGCCGGGGTTGGTTCGCGATTGGCCCGGAAATCGCCGGAAATGGAAAGTCGGCAGTGGGCCGTCGGGCAACCCGGAGCGACCAACCTGACCACTCTGCCCACAAACTCCACAGCATCCAAATTTTCCAAACTATCAGAATCCGCAGCTCCGCCAAAAGATTCCAAATTCCCTCCATTGACTACTGCCGGCTCCTCACTTCCCGCCCCCTTATTTTCTTTCCGCCATTCCGCTGCCCGGCAGCTATTTCGGCACGGTTGAAATCGTGCTCTGACGTTTTACAAATTGGGAACTGCGCCACCACCGGCTGCGGGTTTCGGTGGCGTGGGGTCGGAAAGCAGTGATATACTGAGCGGTTGTATGGCCGGATGGATAGCTCTCTGGCCGCTTCGGCAGCACTTCAGTCAATTGGATGAGCGCAATTATTGCTTCGGCCCGAGCCCGCTCGGGTCACCCCTATTAGGCTTAGTTTCGACAGGCCATTTCAGGAGGATCGATTCATGTCAGCTAACAACCGGCACTTCGTGGCCGTCATTGGAGGAGCCACGGCGGGCTCCGTCGCGGCGGAGGTTCTCGCCGACCACGGCATTCGTGTCGCGGTGATCGAGCAGAACAGCCGGCCCTACGGCAAGATCGAAGACGGCCTGCCGCGCTGGCACGTCGAGCAGCGCCGCCAGGAATACGCCAAGATGGCCGCGCGCCTGAACAAGCCCGGCGTTACGTTTGTTCCCTCCACCAAACTGGGCCGCGACGTGGACTTCAACGACCTCACCGAGAAGTGGGGCTTCTCCGCCGTGATCCTGGCCAACGGCGCGTGGCGCGACCGCAGCATCGGCATCGATGGCGCGGATGAGTTTATCGGCAAGGGACTGATCTATCAGAACCCCTTTATCTATTGGTATAACCACAAGAACGAGAAGGGCTATGACGGTCCGCGCTACGAGGTGCCGGACGAGGCGCTGGTGCTCGGCGGCGGCCTGGCGTCGATCGACGTGGTGAAGATTCTCCAGATGGAAAACTACGAACGTGCGCTGAAGGCGCGCGGCATTGCAGCGCACATGCACGACTTCGAGAAAAAAGGCATCCCGGCCGTGTGCAAGGCGCATGGCATTGACCCGGCATCGCTGGGCGTGAAGGGCTGTCTGCTGGTCTATCGCCGCCGTCAGCAGGACATGCCGCTGGCGCAGCCGCCGGAGAACGCCACGCCGGAGCAGCTCGCCAAGACGGAGTCCGTGCGCCAGAAGGTGTTGCGGCTGGCGCAGGAAAAGTTCCTGTTCCGCTTCCAGGATTGCCGCCTGACGCAAGGGCTGGTGTTGGAGAATGGCCGTCTCGTGGGCATCAAGGTATCCGAGACCAAAGTCGAGGGCCGCAAGGCCACGCCGGTGCCCGGATCGGAGCACGATCTGCGCGCGCCGCTGATTATCTCGTCGATTGGCTCGGTGCCGGAGCCGATTCCCGGCGCGATCATGAAGGGCGAGTATTTCGATATCACTGAAACCGATCTGCCGCAGTACAAGGGCAATGACCGTGTCTTCGGCGTCGGCAACGTAGTCACTGGGCAGGGTAACATCCGTGTATCTCAAGTTCACAGCCAGAAAGTGACGGAGCGCCTGGTGGAGGCTTACCTGGGCCTCGGCGAAGGCGGCGAGGGCAGTCGCGACATCAGCGCAGGGCAGGCAGGCGCGGAGGCGCGCGGCGCGGCGCAGGCGGCAGCGGTGCAGGAGATGGTGAAAACCTTCCCCAGCCTGACCGATGCTCAAATCGCTGGCCTGGAAGAGAAGATCAAGGCCCAGCATGATCGCGTTGGCTACGGCGGAAACTATAACGCCTGGATCGCGAAAGTAACTCCAGCGGACCTGGAGTAAGTCGGTATGTGAGTGATTAGTAGCTAGTGAGTCAGTTACAAGTTAGTTACAACAGGAGTCATGCCGTGCCGGCACGCATACTGAATGGCAATGAGATACGCGATCAGATACTCGCCGAGTTACGCGCGGAAGTCGAGCAGTTGCGTGCAAAAGGCGTGCAGCCCGGACTGAGCGTGATCCTGGTGGGCAACGATCCGGCCTCGGAGATTTACACTCGCAATAAAGTATCCACCTGCCACAGTCTGGGCATCGCCAGCGAACGCATTGAGCTGTCGGAGTCCACCACCACGGAGCAGTTGTTGGCGCGCATCCACGATCTGAACAGCCGTGATAGCGTCGATGGCATCCTCGTGCAACTTCCGCTGCCCAAGCAGATCGACACCAAGAAAGTTCTGATGGCGGTCGATCCGGCCAAGGACGTGGACGGCATTCATCCCGTGAACATGGGCAATTTGGTCACGGGCCGCGCCGGGCTGGTGGCCTGCACGCCGTCAGGGATCATGGAAATTCTGCGGCGCAGCAACATCAGGATCGAGGGAGCGCGCGCCGTGGTGATCGGCCGCAGCGACATTGTCGGCAAGCCCATCGCGCTGCTGCTGATGCACGCCAACGCCACCGTTACCATCTGCCATTCGAAGACCGATGATCTGCCCGGCGTCTGCCGTCAGGCTGACATTCTGATCGCCGCGCTGGGCAGGGCCGGATGCGTTACCGCTGATTTCGTGAAGCCCGGCGCGACAGTGATTGATGTCGGCACCAGCAACCTGACCAGGCGCGAGGATGTCGAGCGTTTTTTCCCTGGCAACGCCAAACGCATGAAGACGTTTGAGACCAAGGGCGCGACGCTGATTGGCGACGTCGATCCGGTGAGCGTCACTCCCATCGCGGGAGCGTTGACACCGGTGCCCGGCGGCGTCGGGCCGCTGACCATTGGCATGTTGATGGTGAACAGCGTGCGCGCCGCTCGTATGCGCCGCGGCGCATAAACGGTTTCCCGAAATTGCTATCTGGACCCGCCTGAATTAATCTGTACCACATCATGCTAAGTCGATTGATTCCGCTTCTTCTTCTGTTCGCGGCGCAGCGGATGTGTGTCCCCATCTCCGCCGCCACGCCGGAGCAGATACGTGAGCGCGTGGGCATCTATATTTGGGGCAATGTCCCGGACCTGTCGGCGGCGGTGGATGACGCGCGCAGCACGGGGGCGGACCGCGTCGTGCGCGCTTTCATCGGCCCCTGGTCGGATACGCCGCCCTATCACGACGATGTCCGGCCGCTGGCGGAGAAAGTCGGCGACGCCGGTTATCAGAAAATGTTTCGTGAGTACCAAGTCATTATGCTGACCGCGTACGATTCCTATTCTTATGGTAGTGAGTATGGCGCGGCGGACTCACTCAGTGAGTTACAGGATCGCTCTGAGACTTTCCGGGTGAGAGACCGGCCCAACGCCGGAAAGATCGAGCAGCCCTCGCTGGGCATAGCCAGGCATCTCGCTCGGATGTCCCGCAAAGAATCGCGAGAATACTTACAGCGCGTAAAAGCGGAGTTCGCCGATTTCACCTACGCCCTCGCGCGACACGCTCGGACATTCATTATTTCCAACTGGGAGGCGGAGAACGATGTGCCCGACGCCGGCTACTGGCCGTGGTTCCACGGCTATCTTCAGGCGCGACTGGACGGCATCCTGGAGGGCCGCGCGCGCGCGCTTCGCGCCCGTCTGCCTGGAAGAGTCTTCACCGCTTTCGAGTTCACGATTATTCCTGAATTCACAGGAAGACCATCAGGGCTGATGGTGCTGGGACGAAATCTGCGCGGAGTGGATTACATGAGTTATAGCTCATGGTGGTCGATCGGGTCCGGCTTCGACGCGCAGACCATGCAGGAGTCATTTCGCGAGGCGCTCCGCAGAATTCGCGGCAATGTCAGTAATACGCAACGGTTAATTATTGGTGAGTTTGGCGAGTATTGGAATGCGTACCCCGATGCCAGGAGTCTTCGCGCCATCGTGGACGTGTCGCTCGATGAGCATGTCGAATATCTTTTTAACTGGGTGCTTTATGACCAGCCCGGCGAGTGGGATGACCACGGGCGCAATGCTTCTCACTTTGGAAAGTTCACCAAAAAACGCATACTGACTCCGCAGGGTCGCGCCGTGCGGCAGTGGGTTGCCGGCGCGGAAACGGTTCGCTAGTGTTCGCCGTTCGGCGAGAAGAGGCGTTTTTCAAATGCGAAGAGTGTTAGCTCCAGACGGTCGGAAACACCGACTTTGTGGAAGATGGCGGAGAGATGGTTCTTCACCGTTTTTTCGCTGATGAAGAGTTTGTCGGCGATGTCCTTGTTCTTGTAGCCATGGACAACCAGCCCGATGACTTCCATTTCACGAACGGAGATTTCGTTTTTGCTGTCTTTCTTGTTCTCCGGCGTATAGCTGCCAAAGGCATTGAGCACAGCTTCGGCGAAGCGCCCGTCCAGCCATATTTCTCCCGCGCTTACCTTCCGCAGGCACTTCAGAAAAAGTTCAGCGGGAGACTGTTTCAATAGAAAACCGCGCGCACCGAGTCGCATGGCCTCGACGATGTTCTCGCGGCTCTCAATATCACCGGTGGCGACGGCCCGCGTGCGGCTGGAGAGCGTTGGCAGCTCGCGCAGCAGATCGAATGAATTCTGGTCAGTCGAGTGTAGTTCCAGCAGGACCACATCTGGATTCTCTTTTGAAATTCTGGCCCGCGCCTCCCCCGGAGAAAGGCAATAACCGGCCATCTGGAAGTCCTTCTGCGAACCAATGAGGGCAGAGATAGCTTCGCTGTAGAGCGCGTTGCCATCCACCAACATCACGCGTATGGGAGCTTGGGCCATAGTCACGGGATCAGCCAGTATTGTACCAAAATATATTCCAACCGCAGCTAAATCACATTCACGGTCATTCAATTCTATCGGCACGGCACGGCGTTTGGTTAGATCGGAGCCGTCGGTGCCCCCATTTGCGCCCAGTTGCGCCTAGTGTTCCAAAGGATACATCGCCAGGCCGGAGAGAAGCTTGGGGTAGAAGTCGGTGGATTTCTGCGGCAACACGCGATGGTCCAAGGCGATGGCAGCCACCTGCGCGGGCGACACCGGATTCAGCAGAAACGCCGCTTGCGCGCCGGCTTCGCCATCTACTGTCACGCTGGCAGCGGCTTCCTGGAAATCGCGGACGTAGGTGACATGCTGTTCGCGCTGGAAGGACTCGGCGTCCATGCCCAGGCAGCGCTCCAGAAGGAGGCGGTGCAGCACGGTAACGTCCAGCGTGCGCTGCGCGGGCGAGAGTTCCGGCAGCAGCGCGGCCAACGGCGCGTCGGCACGCGGGTTGAGCGCATACACCGCGCTCTTGCCCTTTAGGGCAGCGCCGATCCGGACGGCCTTTCCGGCGGCCCGCTCCATCGCGGCCCTCAACTGCTCGAGCGCGGCGGCGCGATTTTCTCCGCCGCTGAAGGGAAACTCGCGGATGGTGAAGTACTCACCGGCGCGGCGCAGCAAGTCATCCGGTTTCCAATCGGTTATGCCCGCCACCACGCGGTGTGTCGGCAGAACCAGAATTCCGTAATCGTCCATGTTGATGCAGGTCATCAGCGCCAGGCGGCAATCCTTGTCGGCCAGCTCCGTGTTGGCAGGATGGCTCGCCGTGCATTCATTGCCAAACTTGAGCGCGGTCTCGTAGCGATGATGGCCGTCGGCGATGATCAACTTCTTCGGCGCCATTTCGGCGCGAATCGTCTCCACTGTGGCCGGATCGTCCACGTCCCAGAGGATGTGGCGCACGCCGTACTCATCGTTTACATCAGAAGCCGGAGGCTGCGTGAGCGCCTGCGCTACCAGCGCGTCCAGCTTGCGGGCGGGATCGTTGTAGAGCATGAAGATGGACTCGAGGTTCGTGCGCGTGGCGCGCAGCAACTCAAAGCGGTCGGCCTTGGGACCGGAAAGAGTCTGCTCGTGGCGATAGATCACGCCGTCGCCGTAAGGGACCACTCGGCCCATGGCGACGAGTCCCTTGCGGATCATCACGGGCGCGTCGGGCTTGCCGGGAGGCGTGAAGTGTTGATGATAGACGTAGTAGGCCGGCGTCGCGCGTTGCACCAGCACGCCATCGGCACGCCAGGATTTCAGCTTCGCCGCCGCGCGCGTGTAAACGTTGTCGGCGGGCGTGTCCGTCGCGCGGGTCTCGCCCTTGATCAGATGCGCCAGATTATACGGACTCGATGCCCAGTAGCGCTGCTGCATCTCGGGCGAAATCTTGTCGTAAGGCTGCGTCAGCAAGCGGTCGAGCGGGCCGGCCTTGCCAGACTTACCTGCGTCATAGCGCAGAGCGCGGAACGGATTTAATACTGCCATGTCGAACAATCTCCTGAAGTGGTGTAGATGGTTTTCCTGGTGCTCGCCGCGTTACGCCAGCGACTTGATGGCGTCGGCGAGCGGGCCTAGCTGGTCCGTCATCACCGTGCGCAGATCGAGCAGCAGGCGATCATTTTCCACCCGGGCCAGCACGGCGGGGCGGCGCTTCCGCAAATGCGCCTCCAGAGCGGCGGCGCTCTTGCTCTTATGCTGCAAGGCGATGAGCGCGGTGGGGATGGTGAAGCCCGGCGCCGACCCTCCGCCGATGACCGACTCGCCGGGGATCATCTCCCAGTCGAGCGCGTTTTTCGCAATGCCTTCCATCATCCAGAGGGCCTGCTGCTCGACCTCGGCGGCGGTCGCGCGGATCATGCGCAGCGCGGGGATGCGGTTATACTGCTCCTGCGCATAGGCGCGGAAGGTGGACTCCAGAATTGCGTAAGTCATTTTGTCCACACGCAGCGCGCGGAAGAGAGGATTGCGGCGAATCCGCCGTATCATCTCCTTGCTTCCCGCGATGATGCCGGCCTGCGGGCCGCCGAGCATCTTGTCGCCGCTGATGCTGATGACGTCCACGCCTGCGGCGAGGCTCTCCCCGGCGGGCTGTTCGGTGTGCAGGCCCTGCGCGGTGAGCGAGATCAGACATCCGCTGCCCAGGTCCTCATAAACGGGGATGCCCTTCTCGCGGCCCAGCGCGACCAGCTCGTCGAGTGATGGCCGCTCCGTGAAACCCTCGATGCGGAAGTTGCTGGGGTGAACGCGCAACAGCAGCTTGGTGCGCTCGTTAATGGCATTGCGATAGTCGGCGATGCGGGTGCGGTTGGTGGTGCCCACTTCGCGCAGGATCGCGCCGCTCTTCTGCATGATCTCCGGAATGCGGAACGAGCCGCCAATCTCGATCAGCTCGCCGCGCGAGACGATCACTTCGCCGCCTTCGCCAAGCGCGTTCAACACCAGCAGCACGGCGGCGGCGTTGTTGTTGACAGCGATAGCGGCTTCCGCGCCGATCAGCTCAGCCGCACCGGTGAGATGCACGTCGCGCTCGCCGCGGCGGCCTGCGGCGACATCGTACTCGAGATTGGAATACTGCGTGGCGATCTCGGTGGCGTGCGCCATGGCTTCATGCGAGAGCGGCGCGCGGCCCAGATTGGTGTGCAGCACGACGCCGGTGGCGTTGATGACCGGCGTGAGCGAATAGGTCAGCGCGCGGGCCACGGCGGCCTCGGTGCGCGCTTCGATGGCCTCTGAAGTAAGCGCACCTTGCCAGGTCTTCGCCAGTATCTCCTGGCGAATGGCGGTCAGCACGCCGCGCAGATGGCTGGTCAAAAAACGGCGCCCCACACGCTCGCCGAGTAACTCCAGCGCGGGCCGGTTCAGCAGCTCCTCAACAGCCGGAATCTGCCGCAGCAGCGCGCTGGACGCATCTCCCGCGGTGCGCGGTGCGGTGCGCGGAGCGGCGGCCTTCGCCCCTTTCTTAATGGGCTTCTTGATGGGAGCTTTGGGAATGGCGGAAACTCCATTGTCTTGGCTGAAATAAGTTTCCAGAATAGCATAGCAAGGTCGTTCTGCTTAGAGATCCCATGCCAGCGCACCGTCGGACGGAGTACTCCCCGGCGCCATACCCGCGACCCGGCCATATGCTATACTTCTCCACTAACCTGCCGTCAGGCCAGCCGTCAGGGCCAGGACTACCATTGGGCACAACGAGGCACCGCGCATGGCCGTGGAAGAAGATCTCGACAAGCTGGAAGACAATATCCGCAGGCTCAAGATCGAGTATGAGGCCTACTTCAATGGCGGGCAGCCGCGTCCCCCCAATGACACGCAGTGGCGCGTGGAAAACACCATGAAACGATTGGCCGACGGCGTCAGCCGGCTGAGTTTCGCGCAACGCTTCCGTTACACCACGTTGCAGCAGCGCTTTGGAATGTATTCCGAGCTGTGGCGGCGCCGCCTGAAGGATCGCGAGGAAGGGCCGCGGCGCACTTCGATGGACATCAAGGCGGAGCAGAAGCGCGAGAAAATCAAGGCCCCGCGCGCGTTTCGCGTGAACTGGAGCGATCCAGCGGCGGAGCCACAGAAGGTGGATGAACTATTCTCCGCTTTCATTGAGGCCAAGAAGAAGGTCGGCGAGGCAACGGACAATGTGGCCGCCGAAGCCTTCAAGAATTTCGTGGTGCAGAAGACCGAGCAGTTGAAACGGGAGCAGCACTGCGAGCAGGTGGAGTACAGCGTGGAAGTGGAGAACGGTCAGGTGCGCCTGAAAGCCAAAGGCAAGTAGCCGCAAGCGTGTATTCGTATCCGCAAAATTTATTGAGGAGCGCAATAAATTGCGATCCGGTTCCCCGTCAGGGCACGACTTCAGTCGTGCCGTAAGCGCCGCAAAATCAATGCGGCTTTAGCCACTGAGGTGGGTTCGTTATCGGCTTTGTTTGCGGGCCTTGCGACGATTGTCCCTCAGCGGCTGAAGCCGGGTATGGTGACTTCTGAACGGCACGACTGAAGTCGTGCCGTGACGGGGAACTGCCGCGCTATATTGTGCGATCATTAATATTTCAGCAATTCCATACTTATCAACAGGGAGTACAAATCAGTGAGCAAGATCGGGCGCGCGCTAATCAGTGTGAGTGACAAGACAGGCATCGTGGAGTTCGGCGTGGGGCTGCACAAGCTGGGCGTGGAGATCATCTCCACCGGCGGCACGGCCAAGATGCTGCGCGATGCGGGCATAAGCGTGAAGGATGTCTCTGAAATTACCGGCATGCCGGAGATGCTCGACGGGCGCGTGAAGACGCTGCACCCGGCCGTTCATGGCGGCATCCTGGGGCGGCGCAGCGAGGCGGCGCATGTCGAGACGCTGGCCAAAATGAAGATCGACTGGATCGACATGGTGGTGGTGAATCTCTATCCCTTCGAGGCCGTCGCCGCCAAGGGCACGGCCAGCTTCGAGGAGCTGATTGAGAACATCGACATCGGCGGGCCAACCATGATCCGCTCGGCGGCCAAGAATTTTCACGACGTGGCCGTGGTCACCGATGCGGAGGACTACGCCGCGCTGCTGACCGAGATGCAGGGCGCGGGTGGAGCGCTATCACTGGCGACCAAGTGGCGCCTGGCGCAAAAGGCGTTTGCGCGCACCGGGAAGTATGATTCGGCCATCACCAACGTCATCAGCTTACTTGACTCGGCAGGCAAATGTTCGGCTGAAACCGAAAAATTCCCGAACGATATGACATTGCGCTTCGAGAAGCTGGCCACGCTGCGCTACGGCGAGAATCCGCATCAGTCGGCGGCGGTGTATGCCACGGCGGGCAATTTGAAAAGCGGGCTGGCGCGGGCGCGGCAGTTGCAGGGCAAGGAATTGTCCTTCAACAATCTGGTGGATCTGGAAGCCGCGTGGAACCTGGTGCAGGAGTTCAGCGGGCCGGCGGCGGCGGTAATCAAGCACACCAACCCCTGTGGCTGCGCCATGCAGGCGACTCAGGTGGAGGCGTATCTAAAGGCTTATGAGGCCGACCCTATCTCGGCCTACGGCGGCGTGCTGGGATTCAATCGCCCGCTCGACGGCGCGACGGCGGAAGAAGTAGCCAAGCTGTTCGTCGAAGCGATTGTCGCGCCGGGATTCACGCCGGAAGCGCTACAGCGGCTGGGTAGCAAAAAGAATTTGCGACTGGTGGAAGTGGATACCACCGCGTCGCTCGCGGGTGAACTGCATCTGGAACAGATCAGCGGCGGCGTGCTGGTGCAGGACAAAGACCGCCATGTGCTGAAGGCTTCCGACCTGAAGTGCGTCACCAAGGCACAGCCTAGCCCCGAGCAGATCGAGAGCATGTTGTTTGCCTGGAACGTGTGCAAGCACGTGAAGTCGAACGCCATCGTCTACGTGCGCGGCACGCAACTGCTCAGCACCGGCGCGGGACAGATGAGCCGCGTGGACTCGGTGAAGTTCGGCGCGGCCAAGGCGCAACTGCCGCTGGCCGGATGCGTGCTCGCCTCCGACGCCTTCTTCCCGTTTACGGATGGCATCGAGGAAGGCGCCAAGGCCGGCGCGGTGGCCTTCATCCAGCCGGGCGGTTCCATCCGCGACGAAGACGCCATCGCCGCCTGCGACAAGCTGGGCGCGACGATGGTCTTCACCGGCGTGCGCCACTTCCGGCATTAAGTGGCGGCACTAACGGCTATTGCTATTTAGCCCGAATCGCCGCTGGCGGTTTTGTCAAAGCCCTCAGATGAGGTATGCTCCGCCCATGGCAATTAACCTGCCTCTAAAAGAGATGACTCTTGAGGAGAAGCTTGCGGTCATGGAGTTGCTCTGGGCGGACATCGCCCCAGCGGACTTTGAGTCACCCTCCTGGCACCAAGACATCCTTGATGAGCGCCGCCAGCGAATCGCCGCGGGAAAAGCGCAATTCGCGGATTGGGAGACGGCCAAGGCGGAGATCCGCAAAAGGCTTCCGTGAAAATCCGGATACTGGATGAGGCCCACGAGGATTTAATCGCGGCCGGCCGCTTCTACGAAGAGCGAGAGTTTGGCCTCGGATCGTATTTCCTGGATTGCCTGTTTTCAGACATTGATTCGCTGCTTCAATACGCGGGAATTCATCCAGTCGTTCGCGAATATCACCGTGGCCTGTCCAAGCGCTTTCCTTTTGCCGTCTAATACGACGTGGCGGGAGAAGTGATTCGAGTGCATGCCGTATTGGATTGTCGCCGGAATCCATCGTGGATCAGAAAACGGCTAAAGGAAGGCGGCTAACCAGCCGCTACAGACCGATAGCGCTCCGGCCCCCCCCCCCGACAACTCCGCCGCGCGTCACTCGCCCTGTGCCAGACGCACGACGGCGCCGGTTAGGTTTTTCGCGCCGCCCTTAAGATTCTCCGCGCTGAAAGACAAGTACAGCTCGTGGTCGGTGACGGACAGGCTGAAGGCGACCCGTCGCTGCAAACGCGCAACGAACGCGCTGACCATCGCGCGATCCAGGGCATACAATTCCAGCGCCTCGGCGCGGAAGATTTTCTCGCCCGTAAGCTGCTTCAGAAACACCGTCGGATCCTTGTGCGTATAAACGGCGACGCGGTCCGCGGCCTTCGAGGCTTTATGCAGACGCGCCGCATCCGGCGTACCAATCTCAATCCACGTCTTGATTCTGCCGGTCAGATCGCGCACGGCGATGGTCGGCTCGTCCGGGTCCGACACGCCACGCGAAAACTCGATGCCCTCGGTGTATTCCAGCAGATACGCGAGCAAACGCGCCACCAGATACTCATCGCTTTCCGAAGGGTGCTGCGCCACGCGCAGCGCCAGCGACTCATAGACCGCGCGGTCCGTATCAGCGAGCTCGATGTCGAAGTTATAAATGGTTGCAGTGAGCGCCATGTGATTGGTCCATTGTGCGGCATGGTCTGCTCAACATACAACTTCCAGCCAAGGTCTGCTTGGGAAGGATGTTGGTCGAGGTTCGAGACAAGATTGGCAGATCACTACCCCGGGAGCCGATACGCATCCACGGTCGATTCAAAGCGGCATTTAATCGGCCACTAACTGGCGGACTCTTTTGGGAGAGGCGGTGGTGACGTTTCCCGTTGTGCCCATCGAGACGTTGCCCGCCTCGTCGTAGGCCAGCACCTTGACGTAGTATTTCGTGGAGGGATTGAGCTGATTCAGCGATGCATTTAGCACAGCGCCAACATAGGCGCGACTGTATGCCGGGAGTGGGTTGGAAAAGTTTGAGTTCACCGACGCCAAAATTCGGTAACCGAGTACTCCAACGCTATCCGTAGCGGCAGTCCATGCGACATTGATCTGATTGGAGCCTGCCGCCGATAAGACCAGGTTGGAGGGGCCGACCGGTGGCGCCGTGTCGGATGGAGGCTGTAGGGTGGATGTGTCGACGGCTTCAAAATCGCTCCCGTGTATCTGTTTCAGGTGATCGATATCGGCATCATCCCAATTGGGGTTCGGAGCCCCGGACAGGAACCAGTTGCCCCCGTTATCGGCCACCATCATCCCATACGTTTTCAGCGCCTGCAGGATGATCTTTGCCTGCGGAGAAAAACTGGAAATGTTGACGGAGGATTTGAGCCGGAAGCGTTGCCCCATCGCCGGCACGTTGGGACTCGTGCTACTGCCGGCTTCGTGTTAAGCAGGGTAGATGTAAGCCTCTCGCGTGGTCACCGCCGTGAAGCGCAGTGCATGATTAATAGCTCCACACTGGACCTCCTCGTAGCGGGCCAACCCGGCCAGAATGGACAGTCCCGCGGCATCCGCCGAAGTCCAATCAAGCGGACGCTGGAAGTTCGTCATGGTGTCAAATATTGCTCCACTCGCTGCATTCCAGCTGGAGACTTGAGGAAAGGAGAAGAACATTTCATATAGGAATCGATTGCTGGAATTAAACGCCAATACATGGCGGTCGCCGGGAGAACTGGAGCCGCCTTCGATGGGCGCATTCAATGGAATGGGATAGGGGCCTGGATCGCTCTCATTGCCAAACGCCGTATAATTCACGGGAAGGTACGGCTGGCTTCCGTCCACCACGATGAATGGAATCCCCCATGGCGCGCCTTCAAAGACAGTTCCAAAATCAGGATGCAGGCTTCCCCCCGTCCCGATGGAGGCGACCAGATTGGCCGAATTGCCATGAACAGGCAGTCCGGCAATGGCAGTGTTCCAGGAATTTCCGGATGGAAATATCTGGCCAACGGGATCCCCGGGGCAAGCGGCGCTGGCTGCCACATTGCCAGCCTGAGTGATCGGCGGAGAACCCGACACACCTGCGGCCATCACGTGATCAAAACGATTGGGGTGTGCCAAAACGAGAACGACCCCGAGAAGGGATAATGAGAAGAAAATTTTTGATCGGAACCGCGGTTCCATCCGAATCTCCCTTTTCGAACCCTTTGTCGAACTCTATGTCGAATCCCTTGTCGGAACGAATTCATCCTGAACATTTATTCTGGTCCGGGCGCATGGAAGATCAAAGGCCCATATTCATTTGTGCCGTCGAATGATACGAATCTGCTACTTGATGGCATCTTCCCGAATCGCTCTCCACCAATGGGTTTGCTGGTGTTAGCTCCCGTGTAGTGCGCATTAGGACACAGGATTCGTTCACCCTGCTCGATTCCACCCGCGCATTTCGACGATGTGTTTAAGGTATACTGAGGGCAGCACTTCTAAGCGCTCCACCGGTCAGATGGACGAAGTGGTCTGGCGGAATTTATCGCTTTGTAGAAGTAAGAAGGATAGCCCCATGCCCTTGGCGAGCCGCTGGTTGTTCCGCTCCCGTTTTGCCCGAACCAACAAGGCGCTGACGTTCTTGTTGGCGCAGTCCCTGGCGCTGCCCATCGTGCTGGAGATTTTACCCGCTCCGGTCTCATTCGTTTCCATTGCTTCAGCACAACAGTCTGGGACGGCGTCGCCAGAAGGTGGCACCGACAAGTCCAAGGCTTACTATCATTATTCGCTTGGGCATCTCTATTACGAGCGCGGGATGATGGGCAACCGGCAGGACTTACTGAATCAGGCTATTGACGAATATGAAGAAGCGCTGAAGTTCGATCCCACTTCCAGTTATCTGAGTATGGAGCTGGCTGACCTTTACGCCAGCACGGGACGCTGGCGCAGCGCGTTGCAACAGATTGAAGACACCGTCGAGAAGAATCCCGCCGACACCGCCGCGCGCGGCCTACTGGGGCGCCTCTATGTGCGCCTGCTCAGCAACCCGCGCACCCCCGCGCCGCCGGAGATCAAGGATCGCGCGATACAAAGTTTCGAGCAAATCACCGCCGCCAATCCTTCCGACGTGGACTCGCATCTGGTGCTAGCTCAGATCTACCGCGCCAACAACAACTCGGCTAAGGCCGAGGAGACGCTCAAGAAAATTCTTGCCCTGAATTCAGATTCCTCCGATGCCAACAGGCAGCTCGCGCTGCTCTACTTCGACATTGGAGACTACCGCTCGACGATCGACCTGCTCATTAAGCTCACCGCGGACGATGATGATCCCGAGTTGCTGCGGACCTTGGCCGTTTCTTACGAGCAAGTGCGCGACTATCCGGCGGCAGCGCAGGTCTATGCGCGCGCGTTGCAGAGCGACCCTGATAATCCAGCGTTCCGCAAGGGCCTGGCCGAGAGTCTGTTGTTCAGCCGCCAATACGATCAGGCGCTCGAGCAGTTTCAGGGGCTCGCGGAAGAAGATCCGCGCGATCCGGAAGCCCATGTGCGGCTGAGTCAGGTTTATCGCGCGCAGGGCAAGTACGCCGAGGCGCGCGCGAGCCTGGTCAAGGCCGCCGAGCTGGCACCGGACAATTTGGAGATTCGCTACAACCAGGTCCTGCTCGAAGAAACCGAAGGCAAGATCGCAGAAGCGATTCGGATCACCCGTGACATGCTGAACTCGAGCCGCAAGCCCACGGTGGAGAGTTACTCGGCGCAGGAAAAAAATAACCGGTCGATATTTCTCGAAAAACTCGGGGCGCTCTATCGTGATAGTGGAGACCACAAAGCCGCCGAGGAAGCTTACTCACAGTTGCGCGACTTGGGCGGAGATCACGCCGAGCGTGGACAGGTGCGGCTGATTGAGACCTTTCAGGAAGCGCACCAAACAGACCGCGCGCTGGAAGCTTCCGCCGAAGCGTTGCGCAAGAATCCAGAGAGCCGCGAATTGATTATGACGCGGGCGGGTCTGCTGGCCTCATCCGGCAAGGTGGATGAAGGCGTCGCGCTGCTGCGGGCCTTGTTGAAAAATGAGCCGCAGGACCGCGAAGTGTGGCTGGCTATCAGCCAGACCTATCTGCGCGCCAATCAATATGACTCGTCCATCAAGGCCACGGAGGAAGCGGAAAAGCTTTCTGATTCCGACGACGAAAAATCCTACATCTATTTCCACTACGGTTCGATCTGGGAGCGCCAGAAGAAGTTTGACAACGCGGAGCGCGATTTCCGGCGCTCGCTGGAGCTGAATCCCGATAGCGCGATGACGCTGAATTATCTGGGCTACATGTTCGCCGATCAGGGTGTGCATCTGGATGAGGCCGTGGAGATGATCAAGAAGGCCCTCGAATCCGAGCCGGAGAACGGTGCGTACCTGGACAGCCTGGGCTGGGCCTATTACCGCATGGGCCAATACGATCTGGCCGAGAAATATTTGAAGCGTGCGGCGGGCAAGATATCTTCCGACGCAACCATCCGCGATCATCTTGGAGATGTTTATTTGAAGATGGGACGCAAGGCGGAAGCCATCGCCGAGTGGACTGCCGCTCTGAACGAATGGAAAAAGCTGCCGCCCAGCGAAATCAGCGCGGATGAATTTTCCGGGTTGGAACGCAAGCTGCGTGAAGCGGGAGCGCCGGCGAAATAGCCATGGGGCGCGCCCGCTGTTCCCATGTGCGGGCTGAGCTGCCTGACTCGCGCGATTCGATTCCTCCATATTCCAATGCAAGTTTGTTTTCTGCCGTGAAGGCAGCTGAGCGCGCATTTTGCTGGGGAGCTGTGCAGGCCAATGAAATCGGCAACCATCAAGGCATACGCCAAGATCAATCTTGGACTGCGGATCATAGGGCGACGCGATGATGGATATCACGAACTGCGTACGGTGTACCAGAGCGTCTCGCTGGCCGACTCCGTGGCGATGAATATTATTCCCAGCCGCACGCGCGCGCGCGTATCGCTGGAATGCGCGGGTCTCCCCGCGCCAGCGGGTCGGGATAATCTCGCTGTTCGCGCCGCCGAGTTATTGTGCGATGAACTCGGACTCAAGCTGCGGATTCGCATTCATCTGACGAAAACAATTCCCACCGGTGGCGGACTGGGCGGCGGCAGCAGCGATGCGGCAGCGGTTATTCGAGCCATCAACTTGCTGACGGGCCAGCGGATGAAGTGGGCCACGCAGCTTCATGTAGCCGCGCAACTAGGCTCCGATGTTCCCTATTTTCTGATCGGAGGCCGCGCGTTGGGAGTGGGTCGTGGTGAAGAAGTTTATGCGCTTGCCGACGGCCCGCCGCGGTATTGCGTGATCGCGCTTCCGGACGAGAGCATGAGCACCGCGGAAGCATATCAACTGCTCAGCGCAAAACCGCTGCACGGCCAATCCGTCCCGCTCGGAACTCCGCGCAAAAAGTTGACACGCCCCGCGATGCACCCTACCATAGAATCATTCTGCGCCGCGCTCTGCGCCGAGACCACGGACTCATCGGCAACAGGTGGCGGGTATGCGCCGAATGATTTTGAGCCGCTGCTTTTCAGCCGCTTTCCGAAACTCGCGCAGGCCAAGCGGTCTCTGCTTCGAGCAGGTGCGGAATGGGCCGCGCTCACCGGAAGCGGCTCGGCGGTATACGGCCTTTTCAAGGAAATGGAGCAGGCCAGACAGGCCGGCCGCCAACTGGAAAAGTCCGGAATGAGGCTCTACCTCTCGCGCACCGTGGGCCGCCAGCGGTATAATCGAGCGGTCCAGGCTGACTGATATTGGGGCGTCGACTAATGGTAAGTCACGAGCCTTTGACGCTCGCCATCTAGGTTCGAATCCTAGCGCCCCAGCCACTATTTTGAAATCGCATACCTATATCATTGGCGCTGTTCATTGAACATGGGCATCGTCGTTATTGTGTGAGCGGGGCTGAGAAATTGTCTCGAATTCTCAGGCCCCGCTTAAACGGCCCGGCTGGGAAAAAATCAACCATTC